>JAYELX010000272.1:0-15162 GCA_034717875.1 Chloroflexota bacterium
CTCAGCGTGCTAATTATCTTTGGCATCTTGCTGGGCATGCTTTGGATGGCTGGTGTTGGGATTACCCCGCTGGGGGAACAACCGTTGACCAGTGAAAATATCAATCAACCCCTGGGGGATGCAAACCGAGCAGAGATAATCCTTGCTCCCTCAGTGGGGATTCTGTCTCTTGGGACACTTTCTGGTTCCGAGGCTTTAATCGCCGGCGAAGTCAGCACAGGACGCGGCCAAGAAGTATGCAGCGATTATGACATCCAAGCACATACAGCCACATATTCATTGCGCGCCCAAAACTCAGTTCCTGTTCCCGCAAGAGCCTGGGATTGGGATCTGGCGTTAGGTGGTACAGTTCCCGTAGATTTGGATGTTTCTATGGGTGTAGGCAAAATAGACTTGGATTTGGAATCTGTGAAAACGCCCAACTTGAATATAAGCCAGGGCATCGGGGAAATTGATGTGATTATCTCAGAGCGCAGCTCGACGGATGCCGAAATCAGCCAGGCCATAGGCAGTATTACCATCCGAATCCCGCAAGGAGTCGCCGTGCGCCTGAGTACCAGCAAAGCAATTTCATCTTTGCAGCTTCCCTCCAATTTCGAGCAGCGTGGTGAATATTATTTCTCCCCCAACTACGAAACATCCAACGAGCGTGTGACCTTAGAAATCAGCCAGGCAATCGGCAGTATCATGGTCAAGTATGAAAACAAATAAGTGCGTAGTAGCGCACTTTTGTGCGCTACTACCAAACCACACAACTACCAAACTAAAAACTACCCCTCCCGATTGATACTGCGTTCTTGGCTAAACCCTTCGGGATAGCGTTGACGCAGCTTATCGACATTTTGTTGGGCAATTTCTCCCAGGGGGATACCGATAGCTGTAGCCGCTTCAGCTAGATACCACAACACATCACCAAGTTCCTCTGCCAAAATCTCGTTATCAATCTCATGCCCATGGGCTGTGAGCTTTTTGACCATGTTGGCAAATTCACCGGCCTCACCGGTCAATCCCAGTGCAGAGATAATCAATCTTCGTTCACCGTTCCCGCCTGCTCCCGAAGTGCGTGCGGCCAGGCTTTGATATTCGTTTAAAGTAAGTTTAGTCATAAAGTATTTGTCTATTTTTACGCTCAATTTCTGTAACCACTCGTTCCAATTCGTCAATTAAATAATTCATACCTATTTCAGGGTAACTCGGGCCGGTCTCATGACCACTCTGGCCGGTATCCTCACTGCTCTGGCCGGTCTCCTGACCGTGCCCGCCAGCGACTCGGTCAGCCATCAGAGATGTGCAAAACAAGTACCGGTCACAGCTAATTTGCCCCTGCTTTTTAAAAAGGTACCCTATTTCTTTGAAAACTTGCAATAAAGTACGATAATACCACAGCGTGCCGTCTTTTCCTCCGTTGAACTTACTCCAAGTGATGTCTCCGTTCGCGTTTAGATCGCGCAAGATGGAACGGGCATTGTGAAGTTTGTCAGCCAAAGAGACAAGCTGCGCCTGCGCTGAGGCCTCCCGCAGGTGAGCGATGTAGTCTTCCTTGCGCTTACGCCAGGGCGGTTTGGGGATTGTATAAGCATCGGTGCAGCTATCGACGATATTTGCTACATTATCTCCGAAACGATGACGGATTTCTTTCAGCGTTTCTAGTCCCCCCTGGTCTTCGACAGCATCGTGAAGCAGCGCGGCGATAGCTGCGTCTTCGTTGCCGCCGGCCTCCAATACCAGCGCGGTCACACTCAAAAGATGCGCAATGTAGGGGATGCCGCTTCCTTTGCGGGTTTGTCGGGCGTGAAGTTGGGTCGCAAATACCAGCGCGTCTTCGAAGCGAGAAGTTAATATCAGGGTTATTTGTTCCATATAATTTCTCGCCTGGTGACATCGCTCTTGTCTGGTGACATCGCTCTGCGGTGTCACCGTGGGAATGACGCTCCGCGTCGCCCAAGTGGAACGCAGAGCGTTATCGCTGGACGTTCCCACGCGGAGCGTAGGAACGAGAGAAAGGGTTTGGAGACCTTCGGTCAGGCCACCGGCTCGGTCAGGAGACACTTCGCCGATCGAGCGTCGCCCAGGTGGAACGCAGAGCGTAGAAACGAGAGAAAACGCGTTTCGCTTTGCGCGCCGCCGGCAAACATGTTTCCCGTGCCAGCTATCGAATTCATTCGGTGGCTATTTTCATCGCTGTTTGATGGTGTGCAGCAGAGCGAAATTAGCTGGGCCTTCCTCGCCGATTGGGAATCCGGCGATCAAGACAACATCTTGGCCGGGTTGTATCGCCGTTGCTGCAATTATAGCCGCTTCGACATGTGCCAACATTTCCTCCACTGTTTCGGAGTGCGGAACAAGATGCGGTGTCACTCCCCACATCAAGCTCAGACACTGGAAAGTGCGTTTCTCTGGGGTGAAAGCTAATATGGGTACGCCGGGGCGGGCTTTGGACATCAAACGCGCTGTGCGTCCGCTGCGAGTAAAAACGGCGATCGCTGCGACGCCTTTTTCTTGGGCCATTTCGTTGGCAGCACGGGTGATAAAAAACGCGTTATCATGATGCACGTCTTGGCTTGGGGTAATCTTGCCATGCCCCCACTCAGCCATGTGCGACTCCGCCTGACAAATAATGGAGACCATCATTTGCACTGATTTAACCGGGAACTTTCCGATCGCGGTTTCGCCGGAGAGCATCACCGCGTCGCTGCCATCAAAGATAGCGTTGGCCACATCCGATGCCTCTGCCCGAGTGGGGCGGGGATTGTGCATCATCGATTCAAGCATTTGAGTGGCGGTTATCACCGTTCTGGCGTGACGGTTTGCCATTTTGATGATGCGTTTTTGAGCGATGGGAACAGCTTCTGGTGGCATCTCCACGCCCAAGTCTCCGCGCGCTACCATGACACCATCAGCGGCGTGGATGATTTCGTGCAAATTGTTCAACGCGGCGGGACGCTCAAGTTTGGCGATGATAGGGATATCGCTGCGGTCTGGGGTTAAATTGACGATGGCCTGACGCAGTCGACTCACATCTTTGGCCGATTGCACAAAGGAGAGGGCGATGGCATCAACCCCCTGCTCCAACCCGAAGGCTAAATCGGCTTTGTCTTTATCGGTAAATGCTCGGATTGCCAAATCTGCATCAGGTAGGTTGACCCCTTTGTGGGGGCTAAGTATTCCCCCCACAATTACCTCGGTCTCCACTGTTTCGGGACTAACAGAAATTATCTTCAATTCCAAATTGCCATCATCGAGCAAAATCTGGCCGCCGGTTTGTACGTCTTGCGGCAGGTCGGGATAATCCACAAAGACGGTTTTTTTATTTCCGGGCACATCTTTGGTCGTAAGCACAAAAATTTGCCCAACCGTGAGTTCTACTTGTCCCTCGGCCAATTCACCTGTGCGGATTTTGGGGCCTTGTAAGTCCTGTAAAATAGTGATGGGATAATCCAACTGTTTTGAAGCCTGACGTAATCGCTTGATAGAAATCAAGTGGTCTTCGTAGCTGCCGTGAGAGAAATTAATCCGGGCAACATTCATCCCGGCACGGAGCAGACGATTGATGGTATTTGTATCTTGACTGGCTGGGCCAATAGTGGCAACAATTTTTGCGCGTCGGTTCATAAGTATCTCACCTTAAATATAATTCAATTCGCTGGCCTGACGCTTCAGGTCTGCACGGAAGTCGGGATGGGCAATGTTGATTAATGCCTGAGCGCGTTGGCGGATGCTTTTGCCGTAGAGGGCCGCAACCCCGTACTCGGTAACAATATAATGGACATGGTTACGCGTAGTAACCACTCCAGCCCCATGTTTAAGCAAGGCAACAATGCGACTAAAATTCTTGGCTTTACTTGGCAAGGCAATAATAGGTACTCCCCCTTTGGAACGGGATGCCCCGTAGATAAAGTCCAATTGTCCACCAACGCCGCTATAAAGTTTAGGCCCAATGCTGTCTGCGCAGACTTGCCCGGTCAGGTCGACTTCGATGGCTGAATTGATAGCGACCATGCGGTCATTTTGTGCAATCACGAATGGATCGTTGACGTATTCTGTGCGGCGGAATTCGATCAGGGGGTTATTGTGTACCCATTTGTATATTCTTTTTGTCCCCAGGGTAAATCCGGCGGTGATCTTTCCCGTGTTGATGGATTTGCGCTCATTGGTGAGCACACCAGCTTCGACCAGGCCAATGACACCATCGGAAAACAACTCGGTGTGGATGCCCAGGTCTTTCTTTTCGAAGAGATGGTTGAGCACAGCGTCGGGGATTGCGCCAATACCCATTTGCATAGTGGCTCCATCTGGAATCAGTTCGGCGATATACCCGGCTATTTTTTCGACGACCTCGTTAGGGCCTTTCCCCCCCATGGGCAATTCGGGGATTTCATAATTAACAGGAATAATATAATCCAACTTGCTGACGTGGATGAAAGAGTCGCCCAGGGTGCGGGGCATTTGTTCATTGACTTCCGCTATGACGATCTCCGCCGATTCTGCTGGGGTTTTGCTTAGACCTACCTCCACGCCAAAACTGCAAAACCCATGTTCGTCTGGCGGGGAGAGATGCACCATAGCCACATTCAAAGGCAGTATTTTTTCTTTGAAGAGTAAGGGAAATTCAGAAAGCAGCACGGGAGTGAAATCAGCCCGTCCAGCATGAACGGCCTCTCTGATGTTGTGGCTTATGAACATGGTGTTTACCCGCAAGTGCCCGTCCATCTCTGGGCTAACATAATCTGCCGAACCGATGGTGAGTGCCTGGCAAATTTCCACATCCCTCAATTCTATAGCTCGGTCAACCAGGGCTGCAAGTACTGTTTTTGGAACAGAGCAGTTCCCAGTCAGAAAGATACGGTCGCCGGATTGAACGGATTTTACAGCCTCATCAGCAGTGACTACTTTATTTTTGTATTGCTCAGTCCAGGGCATGATTTTATTTTCTCCCTTCCAGTGAGGCTTGCAGGGATGGGTGCATGATTTTTTCGTGGTGGGTGTAGAAGCCGCGTTCGATAGCGGGGCTTTTCTCGATGGCTTTTTCCAATCCCATTGCTGCAATTTTCTTTACATAAGGCCAGGCGGCGTTATTTAATGCGTGAGTGGCGGTGCGCCCCAAGACGCCGCTCATATTGGGTACGCAATAATGAATGATACCTTCATCGACGAAGGTAGGGTTGCTGTGAGTGGTCGGTCGGCTGGTTTCTACACAACCGCCCTGATCAATAGCCAGATCGATAATTACCGACCGAGGGCGCATGGATTTGACCATCTCTCTGGATACTATAATAGGTGCACGAGCACCGGGGATTAGCACCGCTCCTATCAATACATCGGCAAATTTACAAACTTTTTCGATGTTGAAGGAGTGAGAGACCATTGTGATAACGCACCCTTGAAATTCCTGGTCGAGTTCTCGCAAGCGGCTGAGACTCCTATCGAGAATGTATACGGACGCGCCCATGCCAATGAAATTACGCGCAGCCGCGCTCCCTGCGGTTCCACCTCCCAAAATGATAACCTCCGCTGGAGGGACACCGGGAACTCCCCCCAAGAGGATGCCTTTGCCCCCATAGTTGTTTTGCGTCAGGGTAGCGGCCACTTGTGGAACCATTCGCCCCCCGGTCTGACTCAGCGGAATCAACACCGGGAGATCACCATTAGCATTTTGGATGATTTCATAGCCAATGGCGGTGATTTTTTTCTCTAGCAGCGTTTCTATTATTTTTGATTTCGCTGCTGCAAGGTGCAGAAAGCCTGTTATGATCTGCCCTTCCCGCATCCAATTGAATTCTTCGACGGTCGGTCGGGCAACCTTGAGCAATAAATCAGCGCGGCCGTAGATTTCTTCACCGCTGTAGACGATTTGAGCTCCAGCTTTTTGGAAATCGTAGTCGCCGTACCCGCTGCCTATTCCCGCTTCGTGTTCGACAAAACATGTGTGCCCGCTTTGGTTAAGCAAGCGGACTCCAGCGGGAGTCAAACCTAAGCGATATTCGGAATCACGGCGTTCTCTGGGAATACAGATATTCATGGTGTGCCTCGTTAGTCACTAATTTTCGCGTCCGTCACGGATTGCCATTAGTATAAGCGTCAATCTCGGCTTTTTAGATAAACAAGTGGAAGCAACCGTTCAGGCGTAATTGCTCAAAATGTTAGTAGTGCTATTTAGCCCGTTTGAGCGGGAAGCCCTTTAGAATTTCGTGTTCTCGTTCAACAAATTAGCACGAATACTCAAAAACACGTAAATTGCTAGCCCGAACGGGCTTTGTAGATTTAGCACGGTGCGTTAACGCCCGTGCGGGAGTGGTAACCGCTTACTATCTAACCACCACCAGAAAAGAAAAAATCTGCGTAAATCCATTGCATCAGCGTCATCCGCGTTCTATTTCATTACGATCTGAGCAATTACAAAAGTTGACCTATCGTAACAATTTTACCAATATCGCTTTCTGTGCATGCATCCGGTTGTGAGCCTGAGGAAATAGCCTGGAGTGGGGCCCATCGGCTACCGCGTCGGTGATCTCTTGTTCCCTGTGTGCGGGGAGACAGTGCATCACAATGACATGATCTTTGGCTTTGGCGACTAATTCTTCGTTTACCTGATAGGGGGGGAAGACCTTTTTGCGTTTTTCAGCTTCTTGTTCTTGTCCCATGCTGGTCCATGTATCGGTGTAAATTGCGTCGGCTTCTTTTACTGCTTCGTTAGGGTCTGTCAGCAAGGTGATAGCGCTGCCGCTCTCGGATGCAAATTGTTTCCCCAACTCGATGGCCTCGCCTGGCATATCGTAGCCTTTGGGATTGGCAATGGTGAAGTTTGCCCCCAATTTGGTGCAAACGTGCATCAATGAAACCGCCACATTGTTGCCGTCGCCAACGTAGGTTACGTTCAACCCTTTTATGGAACCAAATTCTTCGTAGATGGTCAGGGCATCAGCCATAGCCTGACAAGGATGGTTATAGTCACTCAACCCGTTGATTATGGGGATGCTGGCCCATTTTGCAAGTTCTTCCACATGTTCATGCGCGAAAACGCGAGCCATGGCTACATCCACATAACCGGAGATAACGCGGGCGACATCGGCGATGGATTCGCGCTTCCCCAGGCCGATCTCTTGGGGCGAAAGATATAGTGCATCACCACCCAAATGGCGCATGGCCATATCAAAAGAAACGCGCGTGCGCAGGCTGGGCTTTTGGAATATCATCGCTAATACTTTGTTCTTTAAGATTGGTTTGTTGCCACTTTTTTTACGTTCTTCTTTTAATTCTATGGCTAAATCAAGCATTTCCTGTAGTTTATTCGCAGGATAACGTGCGATAGTGAGAAAATCTTTCATAAGATTGAACCTCCTGAATTATTATTTGTTTGAAAAAGGAAAGCGAATCGACATTTGAAGAAGTATATCACGATTGAATAAAGGTAAACGTCTAACGAAGCTACGCCTTGCTTTGCATGCCTACGGCAAAACCGACAAGTTTGTAGTCACGCTTGAAAATTATAATAAAGCCAATAAAGGAGATTGGCCATGTTAATATAAGGAGTTCAGTGGGGTCGTTAACCACAACGTACATAGGTAATTGCTCAAAATGTTAGTGGTGCTGTTTAGCCCGCTTGATCGGGCTTCGCAGATTTAGCACGGTGCGTTAACGCCCGTGCGGGATTGGCTAACCGCTAATAGTGTTAATTTTATGAAGCAATTGTTGATTCTGCTAGGTTCGTAAGAACACGCCCGCACGGCGGGGCCCTGATAGGGTGCTACGCGAAACCGACCGTGCTAATATTACGATGTCCATTCGGACTAGAGGCCAAGCGAACTGTTTTTTGTAAACCAACAAGCTTTTGAGCAATTACGTATACAGGGCACACAAAAAGCATCAACATGAAATACTGAAGTAGGAAACCGCATATTTAGACCTCACAGGTTGCAGCTGTTTGTTTCAGATCAAAGCATGTCACACAATAGTAAAATGTATCCGCAAGTAGTTTTTTTTGAAAACCTGTGAGGTCTTTCATCTGTTATTTCATGAAGACCAAATTTTTTAAACATCCACGCTGCCCGCGTTCTATTTACTGGAGGGCATGAACGCTTACGAATAAAGTTCAAAATATTGTTGAGATAACCATGACCAAAAACCGATTGCCTTTGCAGTGATAAAATGCTACACTACAGATGTTCGTAATTCGATGCGAGTTACCAGAATACGAAACAAAACGCAACTTGCCCCAAGACTATTCGTTATATTCAATGGAGGTGCTTCCATGTCCGCCGGTAAAATCATTGCCTATATCTTTGCTGCCATCTTGATCCTGTTTGGTGTACTTTTCATTTGGGCCACGTTCAGCCCAGACGGACAAATTGGATGGCTCGTTGTTGGGATCATCAGCGTCGGGATTGGTTTTGGTATCATCTGGTTGGCTGGACGTAAAAGCCCTTCTGCCGCGCCAAGCCAAGGGAATATCACCATGAACATTGACCTGCCCGGTAACGTCAACCTCGACAAAATGAAATGCCAATCCTGCGGAGGTGACATTACTGCAAACGACATCAAAATGATCGCCGGCGCGCCTACCGTCAGTTGTCCATATTGCGAAACCACCTACCAACTCACCGAAGAACCTAAATGGTAGTGCAAGTATGCAAGTATGCAAGTTTGCAAGTTTGCAAGTAAAATGTTGCAAGTTGCATGTATGCAAGTAAAGAGTAGCATGTGGCAAGCAGCAAGTTTAGCATCACAAACATCGCTGCCCGAACCCTGATTCCTGATCCCCTGATCCCTAACCTGGAGAATGCAAATGAAGAAACGAATCCTCAGTTTTACTGTTCTCGCTCTCACACTTATCCTGCTTTCTATTCCTATCAGCGCGCTGGCACAAACGTACTACTTCAGCCTGGATCAAGAAATCGTGCATGTTTTTTGGCAAGAAGATGGGACGTTGGCCTTGGATTATCTTTTCGTTTTCACCAACAGCGCAAGCGCATCCCCGATTAACTTTGTCGATGTCGGAATGCCGAATGATAATTACAGCCTGGGAAATATCAGCGCCAAAGTGAACGGGCAGGCTATCAGCCACATCGAGTATTCGTCCTATGTGGATGGCGTTGAAGTAGGGCTTGGTTCCAACGCTATCCAACCAGGGAATACGGGCAGCGTGCACGTAACGATATGGGGCATCGAGAATGTCCTGCATAAAGACAGTGAGGATAAAGACTATGCCAGCGCCGTCTTCAGCCCGACCTGGTTTGGTTCTGAATATGTCTACGGCTCCACTGATTTACAGGTTACCTTTCACTTGCCTCCTGGGGTGCAACCAAATGAGCCGCGCTGGCACAGCGCGCCATCGGGTGGGTGGCCCCAAGAACCAGCTACTGCGCTTGATTCAGATGGCCGCGTTACCTATACCTGGCATAATTCCAACGCCAACGGGCATACCCAATATAAATTCGGTGCATCTTTCCCCAAAAACTATGTGCCCGAAAGTTCTATCTACAGCCCTGGCTTATTAGAACGTCTGGGGATGGACGAAGAGGACGTTATGGGTTTCCTTTGCTGCGGCGCTATGGCCACGTTTATAGCTCTTATCGTTTTTGTCAGCAGCGTCAGTGCACGCAAGCGCAAGATGAAATACCTGCCCCCCAAGATTCGCATCGAGGGGCATGGAATCAAGCGCGGGTTGACGGCAGTAGAAGCGGCTGTTTTAATGGAACATCCTCCCGACAAGATTTTGACCATGATGCTCTTCGCCGTGCTCAAAAAAGAAGCTGCCCGCGTGGTTTCACGCGATCCACTTAAATTGAAAGTCGAACAACCTATTGATGACAAGCTGCGCGCCTACGAACGCAAGTTCTTGGAAGCCTTTAGCGAGAAAAATGACCGCAAGCGTAAACGCGAACTCCAAGACATGATGGTGGATATGATCAAAAGCGTGGGCAAAAAGATGAAAGGCTTCAGCCATAAAGAGACAGTGGCATATTACGAAAAAATCATGCAAAAGGCCTGGAAGCAGGTCGAGACAGCCGACACGCCCGAGGTCAAGAGTCAGAAATTCGATGATCACATGGGCTGGACTATGTTGGACAAGGATTTCGATGACCGTACTCGTGATACCTTCCGCACTGGACCTGTTTTTGTACCCCTGTGGTGGGGACGCTATGATCCCGGCTGGAGGCGCAGCCGGAAAGTAATGTCGCGTCCTACTCCCAGCGTATCTAGGAGCGGAAGTGGTCGTTCGGCTCCATCTATGCCCAACCTGCCCGGCGGAGCATTTGCGGCCTCAGTTGTAACCGGTACGCAAGACTTTGCCAACAATGTTGTCGGTAATATCAGCGATTTCGCCAGCGGCATCACAGAAAAAACCAACCCAATTCCGAAAACGTCCAGCAGCGGCGGCGGGGGCAGCAGCTGCGCTTGTGCCTGCGCTGGTTGCGCCTGTGCCTGTGCGGGGGGAGGGCGGTAGGGCGGCGAGTCAGCGAGTCAACGAGTCAACGAGTCAGGCAATCAGTCATTTTATGAGTAATTCGTTTTTCGAGGGTATCAAATCGATCTTCTCCCGGGACGAGCTTCCACCGCCCGGCTTGCACCATTACCGGCGCGAAACTGCGGAGGAGCGCACCCGCATCCACTTACGCGTGGACCCGGACGGGCATGGCACGCTGATTGTCAATGCTAATCAGGTGGTGCATTTCAATCCAACTGCCGCGCTGATGGCTTACTTAGCCCTGGAGCAGATTCCCGAAGATCAGGCCGGGCGCGCTATTCAACGCAGATACAAAGTCGCGGAAGATCAAGCCCAAAGCGACTATGCTCAGTTTATGAGCGATTTGGAAATAATCCTGCACCCGCATAGCTGCCCGGCCTGCACGTTGAACGAGTTGGAAATTAGCGCACCTTTCAGCTCCCGCCCCTTGGCCCCTTACCGCATGGACTTGGCTCTAACTTATCGCTGCAACAACAATTGCGCTCATTGCTACAATGCCCGGCCGCGAAATTATCCCGAAATTTCCACTCAACAGTGGATGGATATAATTGATCGGCTGTGGGAGTTGAGCGTTCCGCACATCATCTTCACCGGCGGCGAACCTACTTTGCGAGACGACTTGCCCGAGTTGATCGCCCGGGCTGAGGCTAACGGCCAAATCACCGGTATCAACACTAATGGGAGAAGATTGAGCGACCAAAGTTTCATCAACGCGCTGGTTCAGGCAGGTTTGGATCATGTTCAAATAACGCTTGAATCTCACAATCCAGAAATTCACAATAAAATGGTAGGCATGAAGGGCGCATGGGAGCAAACTGTGGCCGGGCTAGGCAACGTTTTGGGCACCGAGTTGTACTTGATGACGAATACCACCATGCTGCGAGACAACTTTGCCACTTTGGGAGAGACGCTGGACTTTTTGGCCGAGCTTGGTATCCCTACCGTGGGGCTGAACGCGCTGATTTACGCTGGGCGCGGCGCAACTGTGGGAACCGGGCTTGAGGAGAACGAACTCCCCGCTTTGCTCGAATTGGCTCAAAATAAAACCAGGGCTAACGATCAACGTTTGATTTGGTACACGCCCACGCAATACTGCCATTTCGACCCGATGCAATACGATCTGGGCGTCAAAGGCTGCACCGCCGCTCTTTATAATATGTGCGTCGAACCCGATGGCGGCGTGATTCCTTGCCAATCGTATTACCAGCAGCTTGGTAATATCCTGCAAGACCCGTGGGATTCTATCTGGAACCACGAGCTGGCTGTCTATCTCCGGGAGCGGAAGTATGTCCCCGCTGAATGTCACAGTTGCGCCCTGCTGCAAGAGTGTGGGGGTGGGTGTCCGCTGGCGTTGGATGTCAATGAGCCTGGTGTTGTTCCGGTTGAAAGTGTTCCAGTTGGGTAGATAGCAGCAGTACATTATGGCGAAAGTGTGACAACCGTGTTTCATTTTGGCTCATTCGGCTAAAGACTGAGTAGTTACGTCGATTCTTATTCAAATGAACCATGCCAAACTTGTTGATGGTCAATAATCATAAAAACTCAGCGGAAATCAAGTAAAATATAATTGCTGGCAAATACAAATACACACCGGAGGAATATAAAGATGGTTACTCGTCAAGTAGTAATAGATGTTCCCGAAAAGATATTATTGGTGGAAAAGGCAGATGAAAATACCTTTGCTCGCGAAATGCGAATGTTAGCTGCTGTAAAGTTGTTTGAATTAGGTCGTCTCTCGTCTGGCCGGGCAGCAGAATTAGCAGACATGCCAAGGGTTGAGTTTTTACTTAGTTTGGCACGATATAGAGTGTTTCCGTTTGGAGCAGAGCTAAATGACTTGGAAAATGCAAATGCATAATGCCATTTCAAATACATCACCTTTGCTATATCTCTATCGAATTGGCGCGATAGAGTGGCTTCCCAAGTTATTTAGAGAAATATGGACTCCAAGAGCAGTAGTGGATGAAGTAAATGAAGGTCGCAAACGGGGATATGATGTACCACTACTGAAAAGCTATGCTTGGCTAAAAATAATAGAGCCGTGTTCTGTTCCATCAGAATGGTTGAGTTTAGATTTAGGAGCGGGGGAATTAGAAACGATGGCATTGGCATTATCGTGATACTCGATGATGCTTTAGCTCGACGCATTGCGCAGGCTGCTGGATTGAAGGGATGGGGGTACGTTGAAAGTACTCCTTGAAGCGAAAGAACGGAACATTACAAAAACTATAGAGCCCCACTTTGAGCATTTGAAAAACTCTGGTATGTGGATTTCAGAAGATATTCGTCTACGTATACTTGCTTTGGCTGATGAATAAACTAAAAATCGGCAACCAACATGCACCCAACTCGCCTTCGCCTCAATGTTACCGTTGCCGTCACTCACTTTGCGTCCCTTCGGCTATCAGCGTGCTTTAAAGCCCTGAAATTCATTTCGGGGCATGCGCGAGGGTACCCAAATAATGGTTGATAATGAACACTAAAATATTTTTACCGCTTTTCTTGATAATTGTTTTTTCAGTAGCTTGTATTGGAATAAATATACAACCTACTCCTACAGCGGTTATTTTAGGCCCAACACCATCTACAGATGTAAAGGTTGTTCTTCAGAGACTGCAAGTTGACTTTTTAGGGCAAGATGGGCATCGAGTGATAGGCAGCGGATGTCCGGGAAATGATGGCAAGGGTTCGATCGAGAATTATCACTTTGTCGTAAAAGGTGTGAGTATCGATAGAAGTGTTCAGCGTGTCCTGGTTGCTGGAGACAATTCGACATTAACATGGGAATGGCCTTGTAACGATTCGTGGGGATTGTTTGCGCAAGATTTAGGTCACGGAACATGGGATGTTTTCATAGCACCCTCGTCACCGTCGAAGATATACACGCTAATCTTTTTCTATGCTGACAACACGATAGCACTTGGTATGGTAGAAACACCATAGAATCTTTAGCATAGTTCATTTTTACTCAAAAAGCACCTTTAGAATTTGCGCAAGCCTGCTAATAACGAAGGTTGAACGTAATTGCTCAGCCATCGTTGGAATTGAACGCGAACGACGCAAATCAGTCGAAATGATTCCGTATTTGCTACCATAATTATTTAAAGGGTCGATAAGGTCAGCGTAGGCAGGATCATAATCCGAGTCATGCTTTCTGATATCAAAAGAATTGCATGAGAAATCAACAAAATCGGTTTGCGTTTACCTCTTCTCTGATGTACAATATCGCATGATGAGTAATGATGCAAATTTCTGGAGAGAGTAAAAAATGTCATACACAACGGTTTCTGAATTGTCGATCGACGAGTTCAAAAGTTTAATCAGCGAAGTTGTAGAACAAACTATTACAAATTTAATTGCCGATCCTGATGAAGGTTTAGATTTGTGCGATGATGTAAAGAGTTTTCTCCAGACATCACTAAAGTCAGTCCGGTCTGGGGAAATAGCTACTATATCTGCCCAACAAGTAGCAGCTAATCTTGGCCTTGAGTGGTGACATGCTGCGAATTGAATTCATCACAGCGGCAGAGAAGGGTTTGGGGAATATTGACAAGCATATTGCTCAACGCATTTTAAAGAAAATTCGTTGGTTAGCAGAAAACGTTGAACACATTAACCATGCCCCCTTGTCGGCACAGTTTAAGGATACATACAAGTTGCGCGTTGGGGATTATCGCGTTTTATACACAATAGAGAGAGACGATACGGACTTCGTGCTGATCCATTTAGTTGGGCATCGTCGCGAGATATATAAATTGAAATAATTTGAGAGTCGAGTATTTGCATTCGCAAATCTGTATACGAAGGTACACCCACCGATGAATTGCAGTATCAGCCCACAAGGGGTGCTACGCAAGAGGTAAAAGTGAAAATTGGTTGGGTAAGCGAACAAAGGCAAAACCGATCTCAAAAAGAAATGAACGATCATCAGATTCACTCCTGACAAATATCCACCGAGACGTGGCAGATCATTCAAAGTACCAAAACCACCCCACCAATTTACCAGTTTACCAATTGCCAATTTACCAACATACCAAATGGCAAATATCATCACCCTATTACGCTTACCCTTGCTCTTCGTGTACGTGGCTCTTCTTTACACAGAAAATGCCACCCTGCAGCTGTTGTGCGTGCCCTTCATTCTTTTCATCATCGTCATGGATGCCTTTGATGGATTGATCGCCCGCTCGCGTGGAGAAACCAGCCTTTTGGGCAGTGTTTTGGACATTGCCACTGACCGCACTTTAGAAATCGTGCTGTGGGTTGTTTTTGCACACCTCGGGTCGATTCCTGTGATCATCCCCCTCGTTGTGATTACCCGCGGCACAACAGTCGATGCTGTCCGCGCTGTGGGCATGAGCAGAAGATTGTCTGCTTTCGACCAGGTGCAACATCCAATCAGCCGCTTTTTAGTTTCTTCGCGCTTCATGCGCTTGGCAATATTCTACAAGACCCGTAAAATTCTATCTGTAACCACGAGCTGACTGTATCTCTCCGAGAGCGGAAGTACGTCCCCGCTGAATGTCACAGTTGCGTTTTGCTGTAAGAGTGCGGCGCCGGATGCCCGCTGGCGTTGGAGGTAAATTAAACAAATTGGTTCTCTTTCAAAGCATATAACCACTTGTCCTAAAAAATCCCTCTGAAAACCTAAGAAATAAGGTTCTCTGTTTTAGTTATAAATCTGATCAAGAAGAAAA
>JAYELX010000273.1:0-2971 GCA_034717875.1 Chloroflexota bacterium
TCATTCTCGTCTTCGATGCCTGGTCTGCGGCGAATATGTCTTTATATGGCTATCAACGCGAAACAACGCCCAAGCTCGAACGTCTGGCGGAGAAGGCGATTGTTTACCACAATCACTATGCTGGCAGTCATTACACCACACCAGGAACAGCTTCGCTGCTGACCGGCACAACGCCTTGGACACACCACGCTTTCGATGTCAACGCTACCGTTGAAGAGTATCTAGCCGAAAAATCCATTTTCCATGCTTTTCCCCAACATCATCGTTTGGCTTATTCGCACAACGCCTTCGCTGACACACTGCTGCGCCAATTCATCACCGCGCTTGATACATACACGCCTTGGGAACGTTTATATTTCGAGAACGACGCTGTGTTTACATCAACCGTCAGGAATGATCTCGATATCGCTGCGATCAGCAAAAATCGCGCCCTGCGGCAGCAAAACGATGGCTTTTCGTACTCGCTTTTCCTTTCCAAACTTTATGAAACCTACAAAAGGAAAAGAATGAAAAAAACCGCGGTCGATTTTCCCCGAGGAGTGCCCGATAATGAGGGTGTCAACTTTTTCTTGTTGGAAGATGGGATCGACTGGTTGTTGAGCGTGACAGAAACAACGCAGCAACCCTTTTTGGGCTATTATCATTTCTTTCCGCCGCACGATCCTTATCACACGCGGGCAGAATTCTACAACGTTTTTGCCCATGATGGCTATGAACCTATCACTAAGCCGGAACATTTTTTCGAAAGGATGCACTCCCAAGAAAAAATTGACCGGCAGCGACGTTGGTATGATGAATTTATTCTCTACGTAGACGCAGAATTCGAGCGGCTCTATCATCAATTAGAACAAAGCGGCATTTTGGAAAACACTTGGCTTGTCCTAACCACAGATCATGGCGAAATGTTTTCGCGCGGCATCCTCGGGCATACAAAACCGATTTTCTATCAACCTGTCATCCACGTGCCGCTATTGATCTTCCCACCAGGGCAAGATTCGAGGATTGATGTCTATAAGAGAACCAGCGCCTTGGACTTGCTGCCTACTTTACTGCAAGTAACAGATCAGACAGAAGCTGATTGGGCAGAGGGAACGATATTGCCTCCCTTCCAGGGATCAACCGCGACCACGGATCGTACTCTCACTTCCGTACAAATTGAAAAAACCAACAAAGATGGTTCCATCAAAGAAGGGACCGCGATGATCATGCAAGGTGATTATAAACTGTTCTGGTTCTTCGGGTATGAACCTATCAAAGAACAAGGTGAAGTCATCGAACTTTATGACATCGCTGCTGATCCCGAGGAATTGCATAACCTATACCCTGCGCAAAAAGACCTGGCCAAGAAGCTCTTAGGAATCTTAAGAGAAAAAGTAGAACAATTGGATCAATCCTACGGATAGAATAAAACTCAGATCGCACGCACTGTTTAAAACAACCACAAACCATGAAGCCATCCCTCACCCGTCGTGAATTCCTCAAATTAGCCGGACTTTTCTCTTTAGGTTATGCCGCGCCCCCGACTATTTCCAATCTCAGCGGCAGCAATGGAGATAATGTACTCATCATTCTTTTTGATGCCTGGTCAGCGTCCAATACATCCCTCTATGGCTACAAACGCAGAACCACTCCCAATCTCGAACGTCTAGCAGACAAAGCCGTCGTTTATCATAACCATCTTGCCGGCAGCCACTTCACTACTCCGGGCACCGCCTCACTCCTGATGGGGGTATCGCCCTGGAGGCATCATGCTTTCGATTTTTATGAGACAATCGAAGAGAAGTTAGTACAAAACAACATCTTTCACGCCTTCCCACGACACCATCGTTTAGCATATACACATAATCCTTTGGCTGATAAGCTGTTGCGCCAATTCATGTCTAACATTGATGAATTCACACCCTGGGAAAACTTGTACCTTAAAAACGATGTTCTCTTTACCACCTTGTTCGAAAACGATTTCGATATTGCCTCCATTGGCAGAAGCCGGGCAATTAAACAACAAGATGATGGCTTTTCATATTCTATCTTTCTGGCAAAACTTTACGAAATGTACAAAAAAAATGCAAAAAAAATAATCGAGGCTGATTTTCCTCGCGGCATGCCAGACCATGATGGATTTGCCTTCTTCACTCTCGAAGATGGAATTGATTGGATGTCTCGCTCGCTTGAATCCGCTCAGCAGCCATTTTTGGGCTATTATCATTTTTTCCCTCCCCACGACCCGTATCACACGCGCATAGATTTCTACAATTGTTTTATGGATGATGGTTATGGTCCCCAACTAAAACCAGATCAGCCTCTGTTTAGTGATCGACCTGAGAACACCCTGATCAAACAGCGGCGTCTGTATGACGAATTCATTCTCTATGTCGACGCTGAGTTTGCCCGGCTTCATAACGATTTAGAACAAGCTGGATTGTTAGAAAACACCTGGCTTATCTTGACAACCGATCACGGTGAGATGTTCGAACGCGGCATTCATGGACACACAACCCCAGTTTTTTATCAACCGGTTATGAATATCCCTTTGTTGATTTTCCCTCCCGGACAGGAAACTAGGCAGGATGTCTACGACCCGACCAGCGCAATCGATCTGTTGCCCACACTTTTGCATGCAACCGGGCAGGAAATCCCGGATTGGGCCGAAGGAGTTGTGCTGCCCCCGTTTTCGACAACATCAGCGGCTTCGATTTCCGAACGGGACATCTCCTCCGTGCAAGTCGAAAGAATAGATAACGTCGGGAATATCACTCAGGCATCGTCTATGTTGATTCGGGGTGACTATAAACTTATGTGGTTTATGGGTTTTGGTGAACGCGAAATAGACAACCAACGCGTCGAACTTTACAATATCGCTGCTGACCCCGAGGAACTTCATAATCTGGCCTCGGAAAGAAGAGACGTTGCCGATGAATTGCTGGGGATTTTAAAATTAAAGCTGGATGATTTGAACGAAACGTATTAGCCC
>JAYELX010000274.1:0-2970 GCA_034717875.1 Chloroflexota bacterium
GGCTTCGGCTTTTGCGTTGGCTTTGGCTTTTGCGTTGGCTTTGGCTTTTGCGTTGGCTTGGACGCCTTGGTAGACTTGGGGGTTTTTGTAGCTTTTTGTGTTTTCTTTTCATCCGTCTGGGTAGGGGTTCCTGATGCTGCTAAAGTGACTGTAATTCCTGGAACCAGTTCTGCTTCAATCTCGCGGATGAAATCACCTGTTCCCGGCGACACGTAAGCAAGCATAGCCTCTAAGCTGAGAGCATGCTGAGACTGTGCAGCTATAAAATCAGCAGTCAGTGTCTTGGCCCGAGATGGATTGCTATCGTTTAATCCTTTCAATAACGCTGAGACTTGCTGAATATGGTTGCGATAATTTTTGAGCGCAGGTTCAATTTGGTCGGATTTGCCTTGATCAATACGTTTTTCAGCTTCTTCAATCCGCTTTTGCGCATATTGCATTCGCAAAAGGATTGTCTTCTCAACATCTAAAGTAACGGTCAAGCGAAGATTCTCCAAGGAGAGCTTGACGGGATAAAGCCCATCTCCGGGCAAGGTATTTTCAGAGGCAGAGGCGACTTGACTGGTCGACAGGATCAATCCCAACACCAAAATGATCGCAAAAGCAAAACGCGCCACCAATCTCCATGGAGAGCGAGCCTTTTGGCTGGGTGCAGGGTTCGAGACTTTAGCACTGATTTTATCGAGAATATAATTGCGATTATTTTCGAGAAATAAGGGCCGAGGCTCCACAGAAGACCGCCGGTCATTCAACCACAGAGCAGCTCCCAATTCAGCCTTTAGCTCATCGGCAAAATTGGGATAAGCAGACACGGCTTCATCAACGCTCTTCTCATCTGATAGAACGACAGATAAGCAAGCATCAAGAGCCTGTGCAAATTCTTTCTCGTGTTTGTATTTTTTCATCTTCTCAACCGGAACGCTGTAATAATTCTTTCAATGAATTCAAGGCTCGATGCTGCAGCACCCGCACGGCACCCGAGGAACGCTCCATCGCCTCAGCGGTTTCTTTTGAAGAAAAACCACTCACAAATCTTAACATCAGTACAGTGCGATAATCCTCGCGCAATTGTTCCAGCGTTTCACGTAATTCTTCGTGCTCCAACTGCTTAACAACTTTATCACTGGGGCCGGCATCTTCATCAGCTAACAGTCTCATCTCCCGTTCCGAAATCGCTTCAACTCGATCAGAACGGCGATAATAATCGATCAATAAATTCCGGGCAATCTGAAACAAATATGCTGAAAAGGCATACCCACGATGACGATATCGCGACAAAGAACGCCAGGCTCTTAAAAACACCTCGCTGGTCAAGTCTTCAGCATCCATGCGTGTGTTAACTCTAGTATGTAAAAAACGATAAACAGCTTCTGCATACTGATCGTAGAGTTCGCCGAAGGCTGAAACATCACCTTGTTTTGCCTGTTTCACAAGTTGAGCATCATTTTTTACTTGTGAATCAGACATCTTCTTTCCTGTTATAACGCATAAAATAAATGTATGTTACAGAACTAACAAAAATATCGATTGAAATACACTTTGGTTTGTAATTATTCAATTCTCCTGCCCTCACCCCAGGATTATTCAATTCTAAAATTGGTGTCGCTATCGAGGTTTGCTGCATTTCAATATAACAACGAATTAGGGTAATTTACCGAATTTTTCGGACTTGAATTCGATAAATCCTGAAATTCTTTGTCATATTTATTTAAGAGAACTAAACGGGGACAGTTTCATCTCCCTTCGGGTTGCTAAGCTTGGAAAGCAAGGATTGAGGTGGAGGATTGGTTGATTACTTTGGCTTTACCCTCCAGTGTTTGTCTCAAGCTCCAACGTCACCGGGCAATGATCTGACCCCATTATATCAGCGTGTACATTTACATCCTCCACCCGCGGCATAAGACTCTCGCTGACCAGGAAATAATCCAACCGCCAGCCGATATCCCGTGCCCTGGAGTTGAAGCGATACGTCCACCAGGTATACTGTACCTGCTGCGGGTAATGGGCCCGGTAAGCGTCCACAAAACCATGCTCCAAAAATCGATCCACCCAGGCGCGCTCCTCGGGCAGGAAGCCGGTCGATTTTGCGTTCTGTTTAGGATTTGCCAAATCGATGGCACGATGTGCGGTGTTGAAATCGCCGCAAATCACCACACTTTCACCGGCAGCATGGAGCTGGTCGCACTTTTCCAGCAATAGTTTATAAAAATCCAGCTTGTAATCCACGCGGCTGAGATCGCGCCTGCCATTGGGAAAATAGCCGTTGAATAAAGTAAAATCAGGATAGCGTGTTTCGACCATACGCCCCTCGACATCGAAACGCTGCTCCCCAATGCCCTTCTTCGATGCCAGCGGTTCGGGCCGCGAAAACGTGGCCACGCCGCTGTAGCCCGGACGCTCGGCTGGATTCCATTCGAAATGAGCCTCTTCCAACTGAGCGCGCTGCTTCTTGGTCAACTGGTCGGGACGGGCGCGAATCTCTTGCAAACAAAGCACGTCGGGACGCTCCGCCATCCACCACTCATCCGCTCCCTTGCGCAGGGCAGCGCGTAAACCATTGACATTCCAAGTGGTTATTTTCATCAATTTTTTAATCCTTTTTTTTAACGAAGAGGCGCAAAGTTTTTTGTTTTTTCTCCGCGTCTCCCCGACTCTGCGTTGAATTTTATGTGCAACAAATCGAAGCTTCGCTAAACGCTTACCAAAGGATACTATTATAACGCGGAGCGAAGAAAAGCGGTTAATAAGCGTGAGGAGAAATTAGCATTTCAAGTTTGGGGATGGTTCATATGGAAAGGAAATTAAGGTTACACTTGCTCCGAAGGAGTACTCTTCGAGTAATGGAGCAAACGCCGGTCGAGTGAATTCGGAGCGCGCTTTGCGTGCCGTTGGCAAGCGGAGAATTTGTATCGAGACCAAGTTTGCGGGTTATTGCGCCGAAGGCATCCCTTGCGGGAAGGGAATATTGCT
>JAYELX010000275.1:0-2965 GCA_034717875.1 Chloroflexota bacterium
GCATGCCTTGCTTTGCATGCCTACGGCAACGGCAACGGCAACGGCAGCAGGTGCATTGCACTTCGAGAGTGCGTGCATTTTGGGAATGCATTGCACCTACGGGACGGCAAATAAATGCTGTTTTCTAATGACCCGATGTGCAATGCATCAAGGGCAGATGCAATGCACATCTTTATCGAGCAGGTTCTAAAAAACGCTACCGTTTAGTAAACTTTGCCATCAAATTACGCTTGACGAGACACTACACATCTGTGCGCACAATGTAGATCGGACGCCCTTTTGCTTCGTCGTACAAACGACCAACATACTCACCCAGAATCCCCAGAGAGATCAACTGAACTCCACCGAGGAACAACACCGCTATCAGTGTGGAGGCCTGCCCAAAAAACGCTTGCGAGCCTGCCAACCGCAACACAATCACAACGGGGATCACCAATACACTAAACCCGGCCGCAATAAAGCCAACATAGGTTGCTAATTGCAGCGGGAAATATGAAAACCCCGTGATGGCATCCACAGCCAGACGAAGCATTTTTCGGAAGGGATATTTGGTCTCCCCGGCGAATCTGGCTTTGCGGCTATATTCCACACCGGTTTGATTGAAGCCTACCCATGCGGACATGCCGCGCGGGAAACGGTGCTGTTCGCGCATCTGTTTAAGCACCTCGACCACTTGACGATCCAGCAATCGAAAATCACCCGTATCCAAAGGGATATCCACATTGGTGATGCGGTTGATGAGACGATAAAACACGGATGCCGTGAATTTCTTGAACCAGGACTCACCCTCTCGTTCGGCGCGCACGGCGTAAACGACTTCGTAGCCCTCTCGCCATTTGGCAATTAAGTCCAAAATCACCTCAGGGGGGTCTTGCAAATCGGCATCGATGATTATCACAGCATCCCCGCGGCTATAATCCAACCCAGCGGTGAGGGCAATCTGATGACCGAAATTGCGGGCGAAAATCACCGGTATTACTCGGTCATCCTGTTCGGCAAGCCCTCGGATCAAGTCTGTCGATCCATCTGTAGAGCCATCGTCAACCATGATGAATTCCCAAGAATCAATGTTGGAATCCATTGCTCCAGAGGAGTACCCTTCAAGCACTTCGCAGATGCGAGCATATAACTCAGGGATGTTCTCGGCTTCGTTATAAATAGGAGCGATAATCGAAATAGTTGTCATAGTGAAAATTTACCCATCCACTGCCGCAGGTTGTTCTTCTTCAGGAAACGGAGGTAGACCCAAGATGCGGCGGCGCAAATATTTGTTAATCTCGAGCAAAGACAGAAGTACGGGAATAGCCAAAAATGCGGCCAGAGTCCCATGAAGCATCAAAGCACCGATCACGATAACAAAAACAACACCAGAGTGAACACTAACAGCACGTCCAACAATTATTGGGCGCAGCCAAGCATTCTTGATTCCCGTCAGAAGTATGTATAGGGCCAAGACAATCACCGCAAACCAGATGTTCGAAACATTTATGTATTTCGAGCCTTCCAGCAGAGCGACTAATATTATCAAAAAGCCCGAAAGAATGGCACCAACTTCGTGTACGAAGCTGGTCAGCCCTGCGAATATGCCCAGGAAAACAGCACCAGGGAGTCCAATTGCCAGCCATGCAACTGTATCCAATAATCCAACCGCAAGCATAAAGGCTAACTGGCTGCGGATATAATTAGACCATATATGTCGAAAGCGTTCGAGTATATGCAAAAGTTCAGATTGGTTTTTCTCAGGAGCTATACGAATAATAATATCTCCCAAGCGATAACCATCACGAAGGAAATAGTAAAAACTTATCAAAACAATCCACATTACAATGAAATTTTTAGTCACTACGCCCATAACAGCGAACACGTTCCCGGCCAAAGGGGTGAGTAAATTGGTGGAAATATCAGGTATCTTCGGAAGAAATTGGCGCGGGTAAATGGTCAAATCGAGCAAACGAATTGACGTGGAGCGAAATTTTTCATAGTGAGTGAGAATACTCTCTAAGTTGGCAGCAAGTGTGCGAAACTGTTCCACAACCATGGGGGTGATAATTGCTGGAGCAGCGGCAAAAACCAACAAGGCTAGAATATACACGATTATCACGGCTGTTCGATGTGAGAGCCGTGTACGGGTAGAAAGGAATTTAACTATTGGGTAGAGTACATAGGATAAAAGAGCAGCAATCGCCAATGGCCTAAAAACAGCCCGCATGTACCAAGCCACTAAAGCCAACATGGCTATGACGATAAAAGCTGCCAAGTAACGAGCTTCTTTGCTCCATTTGTCGTGTTGATTCAACACCGCTATTCCTCGTTTACTTATATATAATTTACGCAGTTTGTCAGGATTAAGACTTCCGTAGTAATTGCTCAAAATGTTAGTGGTGCGTTTGCGCTGTACCACGGGTTGACCAATATGATTTTGAGTAATACAAATTGTCTTTCAGCGTGGTCATATCTTCAGCGTGTCAACGATTCAGAGTGCTTTGGAACACTGAACCGCTGAATGGTCTGAATACGCTGAGAACAAACTGCCATAATTGCTCAAATTATTAGTGGCGCGTTGCATCCCGAAGATGCATTGAACCACGGGGTGACCAAGAATCCCTTTGAATAACCCGAAGTGCAATGCATTTTCCAAATGCAATGCACTTCTATCGGCGCTTGACCAACAGGATTTTGAGCAACTACCTTCCGTAGTCTCAGTGCTTAAGTACTAAAAACCTTTTACGTGAGGTGACAGTCACCTATGAATTCGATTTACCATCAAAATCATCTTGCTAACCAGCACGTTTTATTTAGGAAGACGCTTTCGCAGGTGACTGTCACCTGAGGGTATCCTCGTTTATTTATAATAGTTTCTTTACCGCGTCCAAAGTTGGCTCGATGACCGGGGCTTCGCCGGCTGCTTGTCGGGCGGCTTTGACATCTTTCAATCCGCTGCCGGTATTCAGTATAACGACGGGAT
>JAYELX010000276.1:0-2964 GCA_034717875.1 Chloroflexota bacterium
GGCGCGCCTCCCCCGCCGGTGACGATGTAGGTGACGCCGTTGACTTCGTTACGCTCGTAGTTGTGGTGATGGCCGGTGAAATACCACATCTACCCCATACTGCTCGAAAAGCGGGGTCAGCGCCTGCCTTACTCGTACCCACCGCCGGGTCGGTCACACTCGAACCGTAACCCTCCGTTTCGCCGTAGACAATTTCTCCATAATTCTTTGACCGTATGCGAACTGCCATCTACCGCATTCACTATCCAAAAACAAAGATAAAGTTCAGATCGTTGACGTTGGTCTGGGTGGGGCCGGGTTGGAGTAGATCGCCCAGTTGCTCGAAGAAATGGTAGGAGTCATTTCGGGCCAGAAAATCGTTGGGGAGTAGGCCCAGGGCTTGGGCGCGCTCCAGGGTTTGGCCTGTGACGACTGCGCCGGCCGCGTCGGTGGGGCCATCGTCGCCATCGGTTGCCAGCGTGATCAGCATGACGTTGGGAAGCCCGGCCAATTCGTTCACCGCGCTGAGGGCGACTTCCTGATTGCGGCCTCCCAGCCCCGAGTGTTGAGCCGCTAGCGTCACGGTTGTCTCACCGCCTGCGATCACACAGGCCGGGCGGGGGATGGGATCGCCGCTGCTGGCAATTTGATGCCCTATTGCGGCTAAAAATGGGCCGACTTGGTTTGCTTCGCCTTTTATGCGCGTAGTCAATAAAATAGCGTTGAAATTCTCTTTTCGAGCTTGAGCTGCCGCGGCTTGGGCAGCTTGTAAATTGTTGCCAACGATGATATTTTGGACGCGCTCGAAGACTGGGTCGTCGGCTTTGGGTGTTTCGGGGATATCGCCCGCTGCGCCGCGGCGAAGGTGGGCTAAAATAGAGGCTGGAATCTTGGGCGTGAGGCTGTACTTTGCGATGATCTCGATCGCGTCGGCATAAGTGCTTGGGTCGGGGACGGTTGGCCCGGAGGCAATCACGTCCAAACGGTCGCCGATCACGTTTGGGATCACGTCTGAGAGAATCAGGCAGACGGTTTTGGCTGGGTGGGCGTGTCGGGTTAAATGGCCCCCTTTGACCTGCGAGAGATGTTTGCGCAGGGTGTTGATTTCGGCGATCTCGGCTCCGCAGGCCAGCAGGGAGGAAGTTAGAGATTGCAGGTCGTTCAAGCTGATTGCGGGAACGGGGGCAGTCAGCAATGCCGAACCGCCGCCGGAAATCAAAAAGATGACTAGGTCGGCGGGGGTGGTGGTTTGCAGAATTTCGATGATGCGCTTGGCCGCCTGCACCCCGCGCTCGTCAGGCACGGGGTGAGATGCGGGCATGATGGTGATTTGCGCATGATGATATCTTGTTCCATCCGCTTCGCGAAGCATGCCTGGGGTACTGCGGTGGAAGGCTTCGTCACTTGCAATGTAATCACTACCGGCTGCTGATTTGGTGACGGCGATGCCTGTGGTGAATTTGTTATATTTTGTTCCGTCCGCTCTGCGGTGGAACGCTTCATTAATGTAAGCACTACCGGCTGCTGATTTTGTGATCGCGATGCCGGTGGTAAGTTTGTCGCCGAGTATATTGGCTGTTGCATCCATCATTGGCACGCTGGCCTTGCCGAAGCCGAATATCAGGATGCGTTGATATTCGTTCAAATCGTAGCTTTGCTCGCCAATAATCAGCTTTTGGCCGCGACTGCGCATGTTACGGATTACCGCCGCGCTGGGGTCAACCGCGTTTATAGCCGCGGCCAGTATGCGAGTGATTGCCTCTCCGTGAGGCGAAGTGCGCAGTGAATTAGTCAAAAATTGGGATGGTTTCATTGTTGAAAAACAGAAGTAAGCGTTCAGGGGGACTTGAATAGAAAGAATACGGCGGGAATGGAATCCCGCCTACGAACGGAACGACATTTCCCCCTCCCTCTCTGTGGGCGGAGAGGGAGGGGGACAGGGGGAGGGTGAGGTTTGCTGAAAAAAGTCAGCGAAAATCCGCTTGATCCGCGTTGCCGAAGGTACGTAAAGCGATTTGCGTTATATTTTACTGGGGAACTGAACGCTTACAAACAGAATTCTCGGCAGGTAGGGATACCTGCCCTACGGGTTGAGGGTGTGACGGCTTTTATTGGTCAATTACTTATCCAAGAAAGTTTCTTGTCTATATTGTGGCGCAGGTTGGACGCAACCGGCGTTGTCATTGCGCGGATTGTTGACCTGTGTGGAGACCGGGTAGGCTTGCATTTCTTCTGGCACGGGGAATGGAACCAGCAAGCGGTCAAGTTCGTTTGGAGAAGTCTCGCCAGGAGTCAACCATTGCGTGTAGTCACTTGAGCGTAAAATAACGGGCATGCGCTTGTGAATGGGTGCGAGCAATTTGTTTGGTTGGGTCGTAATTATTGCGCTGGAGAGAATTTCCGAACCGTCCGGGCTTTGCCACCGCTCCCAGATGCCGGCGAAGGCGAAAGGTTTTCCTGATTTCATGCGGATGTAGTACGGCGTTCTGGTTTTATGCTGCCATTCGTAGAAGCCGTCCGTCAGAATCAGGCAGCGTCGATATTTGAACGCGGCTTTGAAGGATGGTTTCTCCGTTAATGTTTCCCCGCGGGCGTTGATGAGCCGAGGGCCTATTTTGGGGTCTTTGGCCCAGAAGGGAATTAGTCCCCAGAGGAAATAGTCGAGTTTGTTCTCGTCTGTGTTTGGGACTACTGCGATGGGTTGGCTGGGGGCGATGTTGTAGCGAGGGGGGATGGCATCATCGGCTTGTGGCAGAGTCAGCCAGGGGAAGGCTTGTTGAAGTTCGTCTGGGCTGGCGGTTAGTGTAAATCGGCCACACATGCTATTCTCCTTTGATTGCAGATGGCGGAATGATGAATGATGAATGATGAATGATGAATGCGAAATTCAAAATGCAAAATGCGGAGTGCGGAGAAATCCAAAATTTAGAATTCCGCAATCCGAAATGGAAAAAGCCTAAACCCGACGCGGAGCGTCAAATTTGC
>JAYELX010000277.1:0-2962 GCA_034717875.1 Chloroflexota bacterium
ACGTTCGAAGCCCCGCTGCCGGATGAGCTTACGAAGGTGCTCGAAGCGTTGAGGGGGTAAACGCGAAAACACTAAATGATAATAGATTGGGCCAGGAGACCGGTCATATTTATATTGCTCAAGCCGGCCTCCAGTATATCGCTCAAGCCGGTCTCCCGACCAAATTTATATTGCTCAAGCCGGTCTCCCGACCGAATTTATATTGCTCAAGCTGGTCTCCCGACCGAGCGATACTCGCCGACTCGCTGATTCGCTGATTTGGAGAAAAATCATGAAATATATCGACCTGCGTTCCGACACTATTACTCAACCTACGCCCGCTATGCGTGAAGCTATGGCGAGGGCTGAAGTTGGCGATGATGTTTACGGCGAAGACCCAACCATCAATCGTTTGCAGGCAATCTCCGCGCAGATGCTGGGAAAGGAAGCTGGGCTTTTTGTTCCGTCGGGGACGATGGGAAACTTGGCCGCTATGCTGGCGCATTGCAACCGCGGTGATGAAATTATTCTCGGGGACATGGCTCACACTTTTTTGTACGAAGCCGGGGGGACTGCTGCCCTGGGTGGCATTCATCCTCACACAATCCCCAACCGCCCCGATGGGACCTTGAATTTGGATGAGATCCGCGCTGCTATCCGCCCCGACAATCAGCATTTTCCTATCACGCGGCTGATCGCGCTGGAAAATACGCACAATCGCTGTGGGGGTTCAGCTCTAACGGTGGAATATACGCAATCTGTGAGTGATTTGGCCCGCGAGCACGACCTGCGTTTGCATTTGGATGGGGCCCGTATTTTCAACGCCGCGGCCGCTCTAAATGTGGATGTTGGCGATTTGACCGCTGCGGTTGATTCGGTCACTTTTTGCTTAAGTAAAGCGCTTTGTGCCCCGGTCGGATCTGTGTTGTGTGGAAGTAAGGATTTCATCTCTCGCGCTCACCGAATCCGCAAGCAATTGGGCGGCGGGATGCGGCAGGCGGGTGGTTTGGCTGCGGCAGGGATTGTGGCTCTGAATGAGATTGTGCCCCGTTTGGGAGAGGATCATGCTCGAGCGCAAGCCCTGGCCCGAGGTTTGGCGCAAATCCCCGGCGTGAGGTTGGACACAGAAAAACCAGCAACAAACATGGTCTACTTAACCATGGATGAAGGTGGTGTTCTCAGCGCGCAGGATATCGCCAAAGAGTTATGGAAGCTTGATGTGCGTGTATTGGTTATAGAGCCGGAGCGGATTCGTTTAGTCACTCATTATTGGATCGATGATGAAGCCGTGCGCACGACGGTGAAGGCTTTCGAAGAAGTGCTTAAGGTTCAGTAGAATTTGCTCAAAATAGAGATGTGCATTGCATCTGCTTTTGATGCGTACCACAAGGGCATGATATTGCACATCGGGTCGCCAAAAATGTTGTGTATTTACCAGCAATTCCCGGTATGAGGAAATGTTAAGACTTCGGAAGTCTCCAATGACCTATTTCGCCAATAAATGCGTTTTCAAAGACTTCCGAAGTCTGCTTCTAGCTACAAAGCGGGAATTGTTGTGTATTTACCGACTCGTAGGTGCAATGCACCTGCTATCTCACAACCTGATTTTGAGCAAGTACGTTCAGTAATTGTATCTTCTCGATAAACGAGACAAACTGCAACTCGGATCGCTTTGCTCGCTTTGCGTACCTTCGGTATTGCGTGCCCTGACAACGGCATTGCCAATCTAAGTTACATCCCCGGAATTTTGAGATGATACTATTTTCGGGTAAAATGTAATGTGTAATAAAGTCAAAACGCCTACGCTGCCCTACTCCACTTTGAGATGGTACAAGGAGAACATCAACAATGAGCAAATATATTAATCTAGAACAAATCGATAAAACTACCGCAGAAATCCGCGCCCGCATTTCTATTCAGCCGCGCGTGGGTATGATATTAGGCTCTGGGTTGGGGGGATTGGCTGATACTATTGCTAATCCGGAAGTGATACCCTACGGCGAGCTTTCCGACTGGCCGGTGTCAACCGTGTTCGGGCATGAGGGGCGTTTGGTTATTGGTAAACTGGAAGGGCAAGACGTGCTCATAATGCAAGGCAGGACTCATTATTATGAAGGCTACAGCATGGCTCAAGTAACTTTTCCCGTCCGGGTGATGCAGCGGCTTGGCATCGAGATTATGATAGTGACCAACGCGGCTGGGGCTGTCAATCCCGACTTCGCCCCCGGTGATCTTATGCTGATTACGGATCATCTCAATCTGGTTGGTATGGCCGGGGCTAATCCTTTGCGCGGGCCAAACTTGGACGAATTCGGTCCCCGCTTCCCTGACATGAGTCAAGCTTATGATTTGGATTTATCCGACCTGGCCCGAAAAATTGCTGCCGATAATGATATGCTCCTACGCGAGGGCGTATACGTCGGATTGGCGGGGCCTTCCTTCGAAACCCCGGCTGATCTGCGTTTTCTGCGCTCAATGGGGGTTGACGCTGTTGGTATGTCCACTGTTCCCGAGGTCACTGTTGCGCGACATGGCAGCACGCGCGTGTTGGGTGTTTCTGGAATCAGCAACAAAGCCAATCTGGATGGCAGCACAGTTACCACCCACGAAGAGGTCTTGGAGGCCGGGCAGGTGATGGTGCCAAAATTGATCAATCTGACTCGCGGCGTATTAAAAATTTTGGAGTGATCATATAGTAAGTGATGAATACAGATGACAATCACCTCATGCAAAACCTTTATCACTTACCCTTTTACCACTACCCAAAATTTTACACTAAAATGCAATCGGACGAACCAAACCAAAATGCTGAATGTGCTCTGGTTTTTTAAAAATAACGATGTTTTTATCTACCTAGCTTTGGGGATTCTTGCTATTTGGCAACTTCGGAAGTTCTCTCTAGCCTGGAACGATCTTCGCAGCGCAGCCTTCGGCTTAGAGCAGGAAAGCGCACGCACTGGATTGAATTGGGCTATCAGCATGC
>JAYELX010000278.1:0-2962 GCA_034717875.1 Chloroflexota bacterium
GTTTGCCGCGATTGCGTTTCAACTCGCGGCTGATGGTGCTTTTATCTACACCAAGCACCTTGGCTATATCGGATTTGTTTTGTCCGCTTTTCAGAAGCGCATAAATCTGGTATCGTTGTTCTTGGGTTGCCATCGGCACGCAAAGCGAGCTGTTTATAGGCCATGAGTGCTCCTTTGATTTCGTCGTCTGAGAGGTGCTCTATCCTACTACAGCTTACCTCTCTTTTCGACATCAAAGTTGCACTTACCAGTTGAATCTAAGAGTTGAATCTAAGAACTGTATAGTGTGAAAATTGTTCCCATATCCCTTGTAGTCAGAAGATGCGTCTCCGTTTCTATGGTATGACTTAGATATGTTTCCTGGGAAAATATCGTTAACACCAATTTTTTTTGAGATGCTTTCTAGTTTTTCTGTAAACCACTCAATTATTTCTTGAGAGCATGAATTCCCGTTTAGAGTTCCAATTTCAAATTCAGTTTTTCCCCTATTTCGCATCCCGTGAATTGCTAAATGTAAATAGTTTTTTGTTAATTGATTGTGGGAATCAAGTATTCCTTTTGATTTTATTATTTCTTTTATCGTTTCACGATATTCGTCAATTGCGGGCGCATTAGTTTGACTTCTTAATCTGTTTAGATCCATTTTGGTTCTGGAAACAGTTGCTATTATTCCAGATGCATTGATTTTATTTATTACACCTTCTACAATTTCTCTTGTGTGAGGAACTCCTTGTAGGGGGTTATTTCTATTTTCTGCCGTGAAGTACTAGTTTGACCTAAGTTTAAATCCAAGCCCGGTTCCGAGTATATCGGAACCGGGCTTGTTTTGTTTAATTGACTTCTAGGCCTGCTATTCCACCAACCTGGCCTTGAGCAATTTTTGAATGCGTTCATACTTGCTTCTCACCTGGACCACTTTCTCATCTGCGCCTTCCATCTGTTTATTTTTCCCCATAATTTCAAGTTCTCGTGCGCATTTTGAAAGTTCTGTTAAACCAAACTCAGCGCTGTTTGATTTGAGGCTGTGGGCTGAGCGGCGTAAGGCTGTCGTGTCACCCGCTTTGCAGGCTTGTTCTATGGCAGTAAGCATCGCAGGGGCGTCTTCAAGAAAGGCGCTAATAAGCTCCTTGAAAAAGGTCTCATCGCCGCCTACAGCGTCCAATAGCTGGTCTAATCCCGGCAAAGAAGGATTTTCGGATTCTGTTTCTGTTTGTGCGCTTTTCTTAGTTTTGGCCTTTCGATGGGTGATTTTTGACTGGGGTTCACATTGGTTCAGCGCGTTCACCAAAGCTGCTCCACGAATAGGTTTACTGATGTAATCATCCATCCCTGCTTCAAAACAAGCTTGGCGTTCTTCTTTCATCGCTCCAGCTGTAAAGGCAATAATTCGTGGTCGTGTGGTGTTTTTCATCTTCTGGTGAATAATTTTTGTTGTTTCCAAGCCATCCATTTCTGGCATTTGCACATCCATAAAAACAACTTCATAGAATTGACGTTCCAAGGTTTCCAGAGCCTCAACGCCATTGCCCACTACGTCAGGTCGATATCCCAACCGGTTGAGCATGTGAACGGCCAACTTTTGGTTGATGGTGTTATCTTCCACAATGAGAATACGCAAGGGAAAGCGTTTTCCCATTTCAGAATCAAATTTAAATTTATCCGTTGTGTGGATAATCTCATGCTTACTAATGTCTTCTGCTAAAACCCGTAGGAGGATATTATAGAGCTGAGAGGCCTTAATGGGTTTTGATAAAAAAGCCTGGAAAACTTCTTGTGTCTTTTTAGATTTAAGATCGGTAGAACCTAGCGAACTTAGCATAATTAGTGGAGTGGGTGTTTTTTGGGCGTTGTTGTTCTCTTCTATATTCCTTATTTCGTTTCCTACCATGACACCATTCATTTCTGGCATCTGCATATCGATTAGAGCGACGGAAAATTTTTCTCCCTGCCGAATCCAGTTGAGGGCTTCTTGGGGCTTTCCTGTGGCCCGAGATACCATATTCCAAGCTTGTGTTTGCAAGGTCAGAATACGACGATTAGTGGAATTATCGTCCACAATGAGTAAGTTTTGCCCTTTAAGTTCTGGTTGACGTTTTTGTAAATATGGGCGCACTGGTCTAGGAGCAATTTCGGCTTGGATAGTGAAATGGAAGGTTGAGCCTGCTCCTACTTCACTTTCAACCCACATTGTGCCCCCCATTTGTTCACTTAACCGTTTGCTGATAGCTAACCCTAATCCTGTTCCCCCGTACTTTCGTGTCGTTGAGGTATCCACTTGGCTAAACGAGCGGAATAGGCGATCACGTCTTTCTGGCGGGATGCCGATTCCTGTATCTCGAATCGAAAAATGTAACTCAGATTTTTCTTTATTTTGTGTACTTGTTACTCGAATCATTACTTCGCCTTTTTCTGTGAATTTGATCCCGTTGCTGAGCAGGTTGACCAAAATTTGGCGAACGCGGGTCACATCTCCAACGACAGCGGAAGGGGTCTGCGGGGTAAAGAGGTACCCTATTTCTAACCCTTTTTCTGTTGCCTTTGAGGTCACCAAATCAAGCGCCCCTTCTACACATTCTCGCAAGTCAAAGGCCTGCTCTTCAAGCTCCATTTTTCCAGCTTCAATCTTAGAAAAGTCGAGAATATCATTGATGATGGCCAAAAGGGCGTCGCCGCTTTTTCGGATAGTTTGGGTAAATTCATGTTGCTCTGGGTTCAAATCGGTATCAAGCAATAGGCTGGTCATGCCAATGACCGCATTCATGGGAGTACGTATTTCGTGACTCATGGTAGCCAGGAAAGCACTTTTGGCACGATTCGCGGATTCCGCTGCCGCGCGTGCCTTTTGCGCTTCTCGGGTTGCGTGGGCTAATTCAGCAGTGCGTTGTTCTACTTTTTCTTCTAAGGTGTGAGTATAGGTTTTAACCTCGCGGTAGAGCCGAGCGTTTTCTACTGAGATAGCCGC
>JAYELX010000279.1:0-2960 GCA_034717875.1 Chloroflexota bacterium
CCCGCTTGCACGCAGACCGGGGCTAACGCCCCGAGGGTAAGCGGTCGCGAATTTGTTTGATTGGTGACTTGCAAAGGAAGATTTCGGGGTAAAACCGCCCCGCAACTTATGCGAATCGTTGTGCGGCTTGAAGTTTGACAAAGAGCCTTGTAAAAATCAACATAAGAAATAACTAGTTCTTGGAGGATAATAAAATTATGAATACCAGATTGATTTTCGTATTATTTTTAATTTCGTTTGTTTTAGTAGCCTGTCAGTTGCAAGAGCCATTACCGGAAGCAACGCAAACAGCCGTTGTTTCTACGGAAACTTTAGCTCCGTCAGATACGCCTACAGAAATACCGGCAACTGCGACACATACTCCTACTTTAACTTCGACTTCAACCCCAACGAAGCCCCCTATTCCCCCGACGCCAACGGTAGCTCCTCCGATGGTTCTTCTTGACTATTTGGATAACGTATCGGTAACCCAAACAGACTATTTTGAATCGAGTATGGGATGGGATTTGTGGACTGGAAAAATCTCTAATGGCGTACTTGAAATAATTGGCAAGGATTGGAATGGACTTGCAAAAAGAAGAAAAATCTCTGAAGGGGAGGGGATTATCATAGATTTCAAATATGAAAAGAACTCAGAGTTTGAATTGATGTTTGATTATGGTGAATGGTGGACAGACCCATATCGCCGTTTTGGGATTTATATTTGGGGAAGTTATCCAAAAGCTAATCTTTGGTTAGGTAAAAATGGGCTTGGATTTAATAACCTGCATGGAAATTTCCAACCTAAAGCAGACACCTGGTACACGTTGCTAATGGCAGTAGATAGCGATGGGGAGTTTCTGTCGTTAATTTGGGACCCCACTGACCCCACTCAGATATTCAGCTACCACGAAAAAGCTGGAGAAAAGTGGGCTGGCTATAGTTGGGTTTTCAAATTAGGTGCTAATGCCGGTACAATTACATTTGATAATTTTATGAAAATAACATTTGATGAAATGAAGCAATAACAAGCAAAAAGCCGCACACCGATGATGCAGTGTCAAAGGTGAAAGTGAAAATTGGTTGGGGAAGGTGAAAAAGGTAAAGCCGATCTCAAAAAGAGCCGATCTCTTTAGTAAAACGACATTCACATCCCCCCCTTTTTAAGGAGTCTTTAAAATCGTCCACGCCTACCAGTACCGTGGACTGGTAACCCTGCATAAATGCAGACGGGACTATCGCCCCAGGGTTGCCATAGGCACGCAAAACGAGCAGCGCGATTTTTCAAGCTTCGCTCTGAGCAAAGGAAGGTTCAGGTCAAAAACGCCGAGCGGCCAAACACAACCGTTGGGCAGCGATTGTTTGTCAAAAGTGTGCCTTGTGCTAAAATTCTGCTATAATGTTGTTGGACAATTGTACGGATTAAAAGCAAGGAAAATGAGATATGAAATTTGTCGTAGATGCTTCGGCGATTATTGCAGTAATTGCGAATGAGCCAGAGAAAGAGAGATTGATAGAAATTACAAAAGGAGCTGATTTGTTGGCCCCAGCCTCAATTCATTGGGAAATTGGGAATGCGTTTTCAGCAATGATAAAACGGGGCCGAGTTACACTGGAGCAGGCGAAAAACGCGATTGAAATTTACCAACAAATTCCCATCCGTTTTACAGAAGTAGAGTTGGAAGAAACATTAGATATCGTTTCAGAGTATGGGATATACGCATATGATGCGTACTTGATACGATGTGCAATAAAATATAGGTCCGCGTTGATAACACTAGACCGGAAACTTACTCAAGCAGCACAGGAAATGGATGTAGCAGTGGTGGAGGTGGACGGATGAACGTATATACATATTCAGAAGCGCGTCAAAACCTGGCTTCATTGTTAGATCAAGTAGTCAGGAAAGGAGAAGTAAGAATACAGCGAAGAGATGGGGAAGTGTTTGTGGTGAGAGTTCAGCCAAGGGAAAATTCTCCTTTGGAAGTAAAGGGAATAGATTTGGGAATATCAACGCAAGAAATATTGGGGTTTATTGATGAAGGGCGAAGGTTATTTGCGTAAGCGATATGTTCTATAAAACGAGCGCTGCCCAACCCAGCTTACACCCGGCTCGGCTTCGCACCAGGGTTGCCGTTGCCATAGGCATGCAAAGCAAGGCATGCAAAGCAAGGCACACCAAATGGGCGTACACCGTATGGCAAAGCAAGACACGCAATGCGGATGCACGCAAAGCGAAGCCACGGCCGCGATTTTTTAAGGTTCGTATCCTGCAAAGGACGGTTCGGTCAAAAACGCTGAGCGCATGAATAACACGTTGGGCGTCTTGTTGTGTGAAGCTTACATGTATGAAGCCTCCTCCAAGCATTTGAAAAATTTGTCCGCTAAATTATTGTGCGAAAATGAAACGTAGCGGAAATTTAGAGTACAATAGGGTGAAGGAGAAGAACATGGCAACGAATCCATTTGATACAGACAATCTTATAGAAATATGTCGAGAAAATGATGTGGCTATGGTAGGGCTTTTTGGCTCGGCATCTAGGGGTGAAGAAACAGAAAAAAGTGATATCGATTTACTGGTCAAATTTGCTAAAAGAAAGAGTCTATTGGCAGTCGTAAAACTTGAGCGCGAATTATCGGAAGCTTTGGGGAAGAAGGTAGATTTATTAACAGAAGCGGCGATAAGTCCATATATCCGAGAAAATATTTTCCAAGACCTAAAGGTAATCTATGATACCCCGTGATGTTCCGTATCTTCGTCACATTTTAGATGCAATTGGACGGATAGAAGAGTATATTCAAGGTGTGACGGAAGAAGAATTCAACCAACGATATTTGGTTCAAGATGGGGTAATTCGACAATTAGAAATTATTGGAGAAGCAACGAAGCAATTGTCGAAAGAGCTACGAAATAGCCGTGAGCTTATTCCATGGAAGGATATTGCTGGGATGCGAGACAAATTAATTCACCAGTATTTTGG
>JAYELX010000280.1:0-2956 GCA_034717875.1 Chloroflexota bacterium
GTCTGGCCAGGCAAGCTGAAAACGACGTTCAATCCAAGCCGTATCGAATATGACTGGGTGACGTATTGGATGGAGGCACCGCCGGCCTTGACACCACCGCCGAGATGTGGATAATTGGAAATATGAATAAGGGTAGCACCATGAACCTTCGACAAATCACGAACGCCGTTGCTGTGCCCTCTAGCCGAAAGGCAAGGTGCTACCCTTGGGTGCAGCAGCGGCGTTCGTTTTTTCTTGGAGGTTGATATGACCGACGATAAAATTCGGCTCGAAGCAAAGTTCGACCAAATCAACGCGAGCCACCGCGATGCCCTGGAGTCTATCCGACGAGCTTCAGAGGGGCTGTTCCAGATGCCAGAAGAGGACCGCCGGGAGATATTGGATCAACTACGGCCGTGGCAGCGTTGGCTTTTTCTGGAAATAGCAAACGAGATCAACGACACGCGGCTAATTGACGCACTGATGGAGGAAAATACATGAGCCGTTCATACGAGATGCAAGTGGAAATCACCGGCCTCGACCCGTCGCGGAAAGGGACCGTCAAAGAAGCGACCGAGTCGGAATGGCCGTTCGAGGGCTGGTTCCGAGACACTAATACGTTAATCGCCTCCGGCACGGACAACCTTTGGGCGGGCGAAAGCGAAAAGGAATTCGCTACGCGGCTAACCTGTGCCATCTGGAAAGCCAACGGCAAGTTCTGCTCCGTAAAGGTGCGGGCGACGTATCTGGAAGAGCTTCCTTACGAGGAATACGGCTTCGACGAGAGCAAGTATACCGAATTCCTATCGGCAATAAACAAACCTGCCCCATCCTGACGGCGGGTTCTTCGCATGGGAGGAAAATACATGAGCCGTTCGTACGATATGCAAGTGAAAATCACCGGCTTCGACTACTCTCACTTGGACAGTGAAACCGCCGGCAAGCTCCAGTATTATGCCAATAGCGGCCGCACCCTGGTCCGCCGAAACATGATCCGGTTCATCGCTGAGTTCGGGGAGATACTCAGCGAATCCCGTAAACTACTCAGCAAGCACGGCGACGGAACCTTCTGCAAGTGGGCCGAATCAGAGTTCGATCTATCCCGACAAACGGTCTACAACTACGTGAATTCGTGGGAGAGATGTTTGTCAAACGGTTGGACAAACTTCGATCATTTGAGCCCCACCGCCCTATACCTGATGTGCCGTGATGACACCCCTAAACCCGTGCGCGACAAGGTGTTACAGCTTGCCAAAAAACAGCCAGCGATCACGAAATCCGACGTTGACGCCCTGCTAGATCGGGGGGGGCCTGAAAGGACTACCAAGCCATCGTCTACGCCAAAACGCGACCCCAAACCAGCCCCCGATCCATTCGATGCAGCGAACCGTGAGATTGGGGGGGAGGCCGACCCATTCGAGGAAACGGACGATGAATCAGGAGAGGATGGCCGAACGGATTCGGACGGCACGGACGCCCAGGAGCCAACCACTCGGCCGCCGAGGAAGGGCAAGGAAAAGCCGAGTGGACCGATCACGGCCAGCCCCGAACAGGCCCCCGCTTATTACGCCCGCGAACAGGTCAAGATATGGGCCGATACAATCGGCCGCTGGCTCCAGCAGTCGCCGTCCATCGACGAGTACCGGGGCCAGTGGGCAGGACCGAGAGGCGACCGGGTAGTCAAGGCGGCGACGGAATTGTTTGAGGCACTGAAGCTCTGGGGAAAGGAGATCAAGTGAGCTATGGAGTTAAGGCCCCAACAATTGCTATTCGAGGAAGCCATCCGCGATGCCTACCGGCGTGGCGTGCGATGTGTCTTGGCTACCGCACCATGCGGGTTTGGCAAAGGGGTTGTCATGGCCGACATGGCATTCAAGGCAGCGACCAATGGGCGGGAAGTGTTGGTTGTGACCAACCGCAGGGTCGTGGTGCTCCAGCTACAAGAGCATTGCCACAATGCAGGCATCCACACGGGAATAATCATGGGAGATATTGCCCGTGACGATGATGCGCCCGTACAAGTGGCCTCGATACAGACTTTGGAGCGGCGCGGGTATGACAGGCTGAAAAAGCCCGGCTTCCTGTTGATCGACGAATGCCACAATATGTACGCGGCCTACAATAAACTAATCCGCGAACGCTTCCCCGACGTGCAAGTATTGGGCCTGACTGCCACGCCGGTAGGGCCTGGCGGTTCCCACATCAAACACTTTGACGAAATCGTAGAGCCTATAAAAAACAGCGAGGTCATCAAGGCAGGCGACTTACTGCGAGTGCATCCGTATCTGGCACCAAGCGAACCAGACATGGGCGGAATAAACTTAAAATCGGCCAGCAGGGATGAAGTGGGGACTCGGGTAGATGCAGTTACCGTCTACGGCGACATATTCAAGGAATGGGAGCCCTATAATCACCTGCAAACGATGGTGGTTCTCCCGAGCCGGGCTGTGTGCCAAGGGTTTTGGAGGCAGTGTATTGCGCGCGGTATTACCGCGAAGATCGTTGACGGCACAACCGACCAAGACGAGCGCAACGAGACGTTCAGTGAGTTCAGGGAAGAAGGCTGTCAGATGCTCCTGGGCGTTGACGTGATCCGCGAAGGGCTCGACTTGCCGATTGCCCAGTGTTTGATCGACCTGCAACCCACGCACCAATTTAGGGTGTGGTGGCAGACTGTCGGGCGGATCAAGCGTCCGCACGCCGGGCAGGACTCGGCTGTTGTATTAGATTTCTCCGGGAATCTCTGGCGGCATCTCGTCCATCCAGACCAAGACCCGCCGTGGGGTGAGGTTACAAACGACTCGGCCATTGAAGAGGTAAACGAGAAGAGGGCCGGGGTGCGCTGCCCAGTGTGTGGCAGCAAGGATATTTATTCGATCAAGGGCCACGGATACAAGTGCGAGAAGTGCAAACACGAGTGGCAGACAAAGAAACCCTGGGTCTGCTCGTCGTGCAAACAGGCGCTTGCTCCGTGGCA
>JAYELX010000281.1:0-2952 GCA_034717875.1 Chloroflexota bacterium
TGCAAGGATATGAAGGGGTTTGGGAAGGCCGCATCGACCAGCAATATCGGTTTACGTTTCATTATGAACGCCATGCCGACACCGGAGAAACCGTTTGCGTTTTCCGTAACATAGATAACCATGATGATTGTCTAAACAATCCGTAAAACGCAGGTATTCCAGTATTCATATGTTTACCTCAACGCGCTCTTAGAGAACATTTTTTACCTGATAAGAAGTAGATAGTATGATGAAAAGCCGCCGGATACAGTCCGGCGGCTTTGTTTTTTTATGATCATGTTTCTGTTCTATCCTAAGTGCTCGACTCCCTACGCTGATAACTATTCTTTTATTTGAACATCAACATAACAATTACTATCTAACCGAATAATGCAATCAATTCCTTGGTCATCAACCAAAGTTATATAAACATCAAAACCGCGCCGGAGTAATTCAGCAACAACATATTCCTGTCTTTTGCCAAATTGTCAATTATATTCAGGACGGGGTCATACCGGCAGTAATAGCAGCGTGATTTTTCAAATCGCAGCTGCACGATTTGAAAAATCGTTCCACGAAACTATTACCGGCTATCTACCTCCGCCTGCAAAGCTGATTTGATCGTGGAGAACTCCAGCCCATTTTCATCACAATAGTCGCGCACCTTCGACAGAGGATTGAAAACTTCATCGCCGATGATGGACGCAATCGTTTCCTCGGGCACGCCCCAATCTAATAAGTTGGCGAAGGTCGTTTGCCCCTGCACTACTTTTCCACCTTCATCGTGTGTTTCCTCCTCCACTTCAAACTCGATATCATGCTGGATATCGGACACATCGAGGGCGTGAGCGTCCAAAAAGACGATTTGTTCTTCCGTCAGGCTGGCGTGGTTTTTCAAAATCTCCACCGCTTGTTCAGGCAGATAGTCATCCTCTGGCAGCTCATAAGGTATGCCTGAATAGAGGGCCACAAAAAACTTCACGGAGCCTGTGCCGATCTCTACATCGTCTCCCAAGTCGCCGTAGAGCATTTCCAGATCGCCGCACCTGAAGCTGGCGGCATCCACCCCCGCGGGCAGCCCAAAGGCGCGGTTCATCACATTGAGCGGGATGTCGAACAGGCCGCTGATATTGCCGAATTGATAAGAACCGCGAATTTCTTCAGGGTCGTATTCCCCGACGGCCTCTCCTTCCTGAAGTCTATTGGGCACTTTGGATGATTGTGTCTTCCATAAATCCAATGCGGAACTTCCAAATATGCCGCCAAATAAAACTACCAGGATAATCACGCCAAGTGTTTTTGATTGTAATTTCATCTTATTCGTCTCCTCGGGTTGCAAAAACGACCGTGTCGTCGATAGGGCAGATCGCTTCTGATGTGCATTCCAAACAAGCTATGCACTGATGGTCGCGCACGGCATCAGCGGCATGAACTTTGATATTCATGGGGCAGTCGCGGGTGCAGATATTGCAGCTTTTGCAGGTTGAGTCAACCCGCCGGATGGAGAAAACCCGGAACAAGTTAGTGATCCCCAAGATCGCGCCGTAGGGACAGGCGTATTTGCACCAGGGACGTTCCACCAGCAGAGAGGCCAGCAGCGTGATGCCCAGGATGAGCAGCCCGCCGATGGCAACATCACCGGTCCAGAAGTTGAACAGGGCAAAATAGGGGTCAAGGTCAGCGAAGAATAATTGCCCCGTGGTGGCAGTCATGTATAGCACCCACGCCAACATGAGATAACGCAGATAGCGCAGATATTGGTCAAGCCGGTAAGGGATAAAATGATTGTATTTCTTCTTGAAGAGTTTTTTGCCGAGTTTGCCAAACCATTCCTGAACGCTCCCCAACGGGCATACCCAGCCGCAAAAGACCGGCCCAAAGAGGAATGCCAAAACAAACACGATGATCATCAAAATAAAAGATGATTCGTGAATTTTCTGGACAAAAGTGCCCTCGGTGGCAAGTTGGTAAAGGGATACTACGCCGCCAAAAGGACAAAGGGCGTGCAGCGATGTATTGGACAAGAGAGGGATTACCCCATCCAGGGTGTGATTGACCACGATCAATGCGATCAGCACAAAGAAGGAAATTTGCAAAACTGTTCTCAGCCATATTTTGTTCTTGGAAAAAGATTTCATATATGAATACTCCTGTTGGTATCCGTTCACGCCCCCCTGCCCCCCACTTTGGGGGAAGGCTGGCTCTCCCAGAATTGGTGACCGGGGGGCGGAGGGGGAAATGAACGAACACTCCTGTTGAATGTGGCGCGAGAAAAGCTCGCGCCACGCTAGATGAGAATAAACTTTAGATCAGGGTTGGTTGCCTTGTCCACCTCCTTGTCCACCACCTTGCCCGCCGGTTTCCATATCCGAGTTCACGATGGCGTCGTAGGCTTCTTGGCTAAGGTACTGCGGTTGATACACTTCGCCGGTTTGCTGCGCGAACATCTGCACAAAGGAGCGCAGGTGATTGCGGGAGCCTCTCAACAGGTTCTCGTATGCTTGTTGGATGTCAGGTTTGTCGGTTTGAATGAGATATTCTTCCAGGTCGAGGATGTCGATCTCCTCGATGGCTATGCCTACTTTGATGGCCTCGATAATAGATTGGCTGCCCAAATCGACCAATTGATCGTAGAGGGTTTGCAGGTCGGCGTTGGTGAAAACACCGATACCCTGATCCTCAGCCGGGTCTTCCAAACCGTAGCGATCCATCAGAATTTTGACGGTTTCCATGTGGGTCGCTTCGGCATCGGCGATATTTTGAAAAATCGGCAGTCCCCATAGCTCGTACATGGTCAGGTACACATCCCGGGCGAGTTTTTCTTCTTCCCGCATGAAGACCATGCCATCAGCTTCGGCGGCGCTCAAGCCCCCGGCGGTAATTTGCATCGGAGTCTCTGTGGGATTCATCTCTTGGACATCGGTATTGACATCCTCATCAACTTGGGTCACATCCGCAGTTGCCTGAGTTTCT
>JAYELX010000282.1:0-12934 GCA_034717875.1 Chloroflexota bacterium
GCGGCGTAGCCAAACTCGTTTCCGAAGCAACCAGTGTACGCTTTGATGGTTCTGACCTGATGCCCGGTGAAGTCGGCGCTGGCTCCTTCTGGACCGGTATGACCGATTACTTCTCCGGCACCGCTGATGCAGACACTGTCCTCGCCGAAATCGACGCTTCATGGCCCGCAGGTGGCGAAGCTGAAGAGGTTGAGGAAGAGGCAGCCGTAGGTGAAAAAGTTCCGTTGACTCTCTACTACATGCCCGTGACCCGCTTCTATTATCCCAGCCCGAAAGAAATTGCTGAGGGTATGGCAGCTGATCTGGCAAACGCAGGCTTTGATGTCCAACTCGAACTCGCTGGCGATTGGCCCACTTACTTAGGTCTGCGCCGCGAAGGCAAGCTGGATGGTCTGTACATGCTCGGTTGGGGCGGCGACAACGGCGACCCCGATAACTTCTTGAACTACTTCTTCGGTTTCGCATCTGCCGACAAAGTTGGCGACGATCCTGCAGCTTGGGTAAAGAGCCCCGAAGCCCGCGAGGGTTGGTACGCGAACACCGATATTGCCTACTTGCTTTACCAGGCTTCCATCAACCCCGACCAGGCTGCACGCCAAGCAATGTACGAAGAAGTTGAACAGATGCTGCATGATGATATTGCCCGCATCTGGATCGCCCATAACAATACACCGTTAGTCTTTTCCAGCGCTGTTGAGGGCTACGTTCCTCAACCCGTCGGCGCAGACTATTTCGAAGGCGTGACCGTTGAGGGTGCTGACACCTTCATCTTCGGACGCGGCGGCGATTCTGTCCAATTGGATCCCGCAATTGTTACTGATGGCGAAAGCTTCCGCGTTACTGGACAGGTTCTAGAGCCACTCTACCAATATGAGCCTGGCTCGACCACACCAATTCCTGCGCTGGCTGAAGAATGCACCGCCAACGAAGACAGCACCGAGTGGACCTGCACCTTGCGCCAAGGCGTGAAATTCCATGATGGCACGGATTTCAACGCTGACGCCGTGATCTTCAACTATGATCGCTGGCGCTACACTGACAACGCCTACCACTTCGAAAGCCAAGTATTCGAGTACTACGAATACATGTGGGGTGGCTTTGATGACAACAGTGTCATCGCATCTGTAGAAAAAGTTGATGACTATACTGTTAAATTCGTTCTGACCGATTCCCTTGCTCCCTTCCTTGCTAACCTGGCTATGGATATGTTCGCCATCTCAAGCCCGGCAGCCATCGAAGCCGCTGGTGAAGACTACGGTCTGCCCAGCAACGGCGCAGTCGGCACCGGCCCCTTCAAGTTCGTTGAATGGGTTGAAGGCGACCACATCACCATTGAAGCCAATGCTGACTACTGGGGTGGCGCTCCTAGCGTGAGCGAGATCATCTTCCGCGTCATCGCTGATGACTCCGCTCGTTTCCTTGCCCTTCAGGCTGGCGACATTCAGGGTCTTGAGCAGGCTGTTGTAGAAGATTTAGGTGCTGCTGAAGCTGCTGATGATCTCTACGTCCAGACCCGCCCAGCCCTCAACACTGGCTATCTCGCTTTCAGCTATCGCATCGTCGAATTCCAGGATCCTCTGGTTCGTGAAGCTTTCGCACACGCAATCAATCGCGAAGGTTTGGTCGAAAACTTCTATGGTGCTTACGGCGAAGCTGCTACCAACTTCCTGCCCCCGTTGATCTGGGGTCACAATGATGCGGTTGAAGATTGGACATATGATCCTGACTTGTCCATGCAACTGCTTGCTGAAGCTGGCTTCCCCGATGGTTTGAGTGAAGTTACCATTGACCCCAACATCACACCTGCTGAGTAATTTTTTCCCACTCAGTTGAGATGCCCAGTTCCTTATAGGCATGGTCGTTACGACCACTCAAGAGGGAGGGGCGGAGAAATCCGCCCCTCCCTTATGTAATAACAAATAACAAAGGAGGACATCTTTGTCCCGCTATATTATTCGCCGTATATTTTCAGTCATACCTACACTTATTGGCGTCACCTTTGTCATCTTTATGTTCCAACGCCTCATTCCTGGCGATCCAGCCATTGCTATGCTAGGTGAACACGCCACCGACGAAAGCGTCGAGCGGCTTCGCGAGCAATTTGGCCTAAATCGCCCCCTTTTCCTTGATCGTGACGCACTCGCAGAAGGCGATATTAACGGGTTCTTCGATAGTCAGTACATTCGCTATATGAATCGTCTTTTCAAGCTAGACATGGGAGAATCCATCCATCGCCGTATTCCGGTCACCGAAACACTGGCTCTACGTTTCCCTGCCACTATCGAACTTTCTCTATTATCTATGTTCATCGCTATTATTATCGGTATTCCTGTTGGGATCGTGTCGGCAGCGAAACGTAATACGGCTATAGACGGCATCAGCATGGTTGGATCTCTGGTCGGCGTTTCAATGCCGATTTTCTGGCTTGGGCTGATGGAAATTATGCTTTTCGCAGTAATGCTGCAATGGTTGCCTGCAGGGGGGCGTTTCAGCACTGGTATTGAAATTAAATCCTTTACCAATCTTTATCTTGTTGACAGCCTGCTAACCGGCAATCTGGAAGGCTTCAAAGATGCTTTCCAGCATATCATCCTGCCTGCGATTGCATTAGCAACCATCCCAATGGGGATTATCGCTCGTATGACCCGCTCCAGCATGTTAGACGTGCTTCAAGAAGACTATGTCCGCACAGCAAGGGCAAAAGGTTTAGGGCAAAGTTTGGTGCTTTTCCGCCACGCGCTCAAGAACGCTGCGTTGCCTGTCGTTACCATCATCGGCTTGCAAATGGGAACTCTCCTCGCAGGTGCGGTGCTGACTGAGACTATCTTCTCGTGGCCTGGCATTGGTCGCTGGGTTTACGATGCGATCTTAGGACGTGATTACCCCATTGTACAGGGCGGCACCTTGGTAATTGCCCTTGTCTTTGTAGGTGTTAACTTTTTAGTTGATATTGCGTATGCGCTCCTCGACCCGCGCATCCGCTATGATTGAGAGAACCTATGGCAGAGATCATTCCTGAAGAAATTACCATAACTGATTTTGCTGTAAGAGAACATCGCTCGCTCTGGGGGGACGCATGGCGACGACTTATCTCTAGCAATACCGCCCGGCTTGGCATGTTTATCGTGGCTCTTTTTGTGCTGTCGGCAACTTTCGCTCACTATTTTTGGGAATATGAACCTAAAAAAGACCTCGATTACTCGCTCAAACTTAAACCCCCGACTCTGGTCGCTAATGAGGAAGTCCCCTCCGTGCATATCTTTGGCACCGATAAGCTCGGACGAGATATCTTCCGCCGCGTTGTGCATGGCGGTTGGAATTCCCTCCGTGTCGGCATTGTTGCGGTAGGCATCTCTTTGTTTTTTGGTGGTCTGATTGGTCTATTTTCAGGCTTCTACGAAAACATCAACATGACCTTTATGGAGCGACTGTTCCTGTTTGGGTTGACCGGTCTTATGATGGGAGTTCTAGCCGCATGGATCGCGGCACAACCCTTTCAAACATTTTTACTAGCAGGGCTAGGGGTCGCAGCAGCCTATTTTGATGACTTTTATAAAGGCAAACCCCTCCGCATGGTCATCTTTGCAATTGCTGGGGCAGTTATCATCACTATCCCAGCCCTGTTTGTGGGTAGTACTGTTGCGTTGATTTGCGGCGGATGGGGCTTGATCACTGGCGCATTACTTTCTCGCCCCCTTGAAGGAAGATTTTTCTCAAACGTGATGATGCGCCTCATGGACATCGTTCTCTCCTTCCCCGGCTACTTGCTTGCCATCGCCATCGTTGCCTTTTTAGGACCAGGTCTTGAAAAAGGCATGATCGCCATCGGCATTGTCGGGATTCCGGTATACGCTCGGCTGACGCGCTCGGCAGTGCTGGCCGTGACCCAGAAAGAATATATCCTCGCCGCGCAATCGGTTGGAGAGGCGCATGGACGCATCATCTTTCGTCACGTTACCCCAAATATCCTTTCCCCGGTCATTGTCCAAACCACGATGGGACTCGCCAACGCGATTCTGTCTGCCGCTGCGCTTGGCTTTCTCGGTCTTGGCGCAATCCCGCCGGAACCAGAATGGGGAGCGATGCTCGGCGACAGTTACCGCTACCTGACTAGCGGTGCGTGGTGGGCTGTCCTCTTTCCTGGATTGGCAATTATGTTCAGCGTATTGGGTTTCAACCTGCTCGGTGACGGGCTGCGCGATGCTCTTGACCCCAAACTGCGCACATAGCGAGGTAATCATGAACCCTATACTAGAAATCAAAAATCTTAAAACTCGCTTCTTCACAACCGACGGCGTCGTCAAAGCAGTCAACGATGTTTCGTATTCAATGGAGGACGATGAAATTCTCGGCGTCGTTGGCGAAAGTGGATGCGGAAAAAGCGTACACGCACTATCAATCATGCAGCTTGTTCCCGATCCACCGGGAAAGATTACAAATGGAGAAATTTTCTTCGAAGGACGCGACCTGCTCAAACTAAGCGAGAAAGAGATGCGTACAGTGCGCGGCAGAGATATCGCTATGATCTTCCAGGACCCAATGACCTCCCTGAACCCCGTCTTCACGGTGGGATTCCAGCTTGTCGAGGCACTCCGCCTTCACAATGATATAACAAAAGGAGATGCGCGCAAACGTGCTGGAGAATTGCTCTCGTTAGTTGGCATTCCCGGTGCCGAAAATCGTTTAAACGATTACCCACACCAATTCTCAGGCGGGATGCGTCAACGAGCCATGATCGCAATGGGCTTATCATGTGAACCAAAATTACTCATCGCCGATGAACCCACCACAGCGCTGGATGTCACCATCCAAGCCCAGATTATTGATTTGGTCAAAAGACTTCAAGATGAGTTGGGGATGGCGATTATGTGGATCACGCACGATTTGGGCGTGGTCGCAGAAATGGCTGACCATATCAACGTAATGTATGCTGGCTCAATCATTGAGACTGGTAAAGTCCGTGATATCTACAAAAACACAAAACACCCTTATACAATGGGCTTGCTTGGCTCGCTTCCTAGACTAAACGACCCTCCCGGTGTTGAACTAATCTCCATTCCCGGTCTGCCCCCAGATCTGATTGCACTGCCTAAGGCCTGCACCTTTGCCGCCCGATGCAGTTATCGCAACGAAAAATGTCTCGCTGAAAGACCACCCTTAGAAAAAACAGAAGGTAGCGACCATGCCGTAGCCTGTTGGCGCTGGGAAGAAATTGCAGGGACAAAATAAAATGAACACAAAGAACACCCCTCTAGTTGAAGTTCGTAATCTAAAGAAATACTTCCCCGTCACTGGCGGGTTTTTACAGAGTAGAATTGGCGATGTAAAAGCTGTTGACGATGTTAGTTTCGAGGTTTTCGAAGGTGAAACCCTCGGCCTTGTTGGCGAAACAGGCTGCGGAAAAACAACCGTTGGGCGCACTATGTTGCGTCTCTACGAACCAACGGCGGGCGAAATTATCTTTAGCGATACAGACTTGATGTCTCTAAACGAGGGAGAACTACGTCATATCCGTCGCCGTATGCAAATGATTTTCCAAGACCCTTACGCCTCCCTTAACCCACGCATGACTGTTGGTTCCATTGTCAGCGCGCCGCTTGATGTGCATACAAAAATGAGTAGCAAGGAAAAATACAATCGGATCCAAGAATTGCTCGACATCGTTGGACTAAACCCAGACTTTGTCAATCGGTATCCGCATGAATTTTCGGGCGGGCAACGACAACGGATTGGCATTGCCCGTGCTTTAGCATTAGAACCAGACTTGATAGTTTGCGATGAACCGATCTCCTCGTTGGATGTCTCCATTCAGGCGCAAGTCGTCAATCTGCTCGAAGAGCTACAAAATGAACTTGGCCTCACCTATCTCTTCATCGCCCATGACTTGAGCATGGTACGTCATATCAGTGATCGCATGGCTGTCATGTATCTTGGCAAAATCATGGAACTGGCAAACCGCGACGAGATTTATCTCAACTCACTACACCCTTACACCCAAGCCCTCATGTCCGCTGTTCCTATCCCTGATCCTGACTTGGCAGCAAAGCATCATCGCGTCATTCTTGATGGCGACATTCCAAATCCCAAAAATCCGCCTGTAGGTTGTAACTTCAACACCCGCTGCCCCATGGCCAAGGAACGCTGCTTCATCGAAGAGCCAGAATATCGCCAGATTGAAGAGAACCACTGGGTCGCCTGCCATTTTGCAGAAGAAACTGGCGCCTAAAAACCACCAACTTTGCCAAAAACTTCTCTGAAAATCGAGGAGTTTTTGTTTTTTAGAGAGAAAAAAATGCAAAAACCACGCCTGACTTGGGAAGAAATTACTCTTGAGTTTCATCGCCCCTTTCGTTTGTCAAAGGGCATCAGCGCAACGCGCCGGGCTTTTTGGATTCGACTCAGCGGTGATGAAGGCTGGGGGGAGGGAACGATCCCGCCTTATTATGGAATTGAAGATGAGGAGATGACCACGCTATGGAGTAAAGCCGCACAGAACGAAATCCCTTTTCCCGATAATCCAGCAAAAATTGCCGCCTGGATCGGTGACGAGGGACCTGCTCCCGCCAAATGCGCGCTGGATTTAGCCCTCCACGACCGCATCGCCAAAAAGCAGAACATTCCCCTATATCGTTTGCTGGGGCTGTCCAAACCAGTTCCTATTGCCACCGCATTCACAATTGGCATTGCCTCCCCCGAAGAGATGGCAAAAATCGCCGCTGAAAACGCGCAATACCCCGTCATTAAGCTCAAACTTGGCAGCGATGATGACATCGCCCGCGTTGCGGCCGTTCGCTCTGCCCGCCCCGACGCCCGTATCTATGTTGACGCCAACGCTGGCTGGATGCCCGAAGAAGCTGTGCGACTAGCCAAAGCTCTCGCACCCTATCACCTCGACATGATCGAGCAACCTGTCGCTAAAGACGATATCGAGGGAATGGGCTATGTCCAAGCCAACACCGAAATCCCCATAGTGGCGGATGAATCTGTTTGCACCCTGGCAGACGTTGAAGCCCTCGCAAAAGCAGGTATAAAAGGGATCAATCTCAAGCTGATGAAAATCGGTGGGTTGATTCCCGCGCTGGAAATGCTCCAGCGCGGCAAAGAACTCGGCCTAAAAATTATGCTTGGCTGCATGTCTGAAACCGCTCTTGGCGTAACTGCCATGGCACACCTCACTGCCTACGCCGACTGGATAGATCTTGATGCGCCGCTGCTGATCAAAAATAATCCCTTTAAGGGTTTGCGCTACGATGAGCAGGCGCTTATCCACATACCAGATCAAGCTGGAATCGGGGTTGCGCTGATCGAAAAATGCAGCGAGGGGGATTCGAAGCAAAAGAAGCGGTATTAGGGAAAAAGGGAGCGATTGTGGGGTTGATTTGCTCTTTTTCCTTTCGCTTTGAATTCTTAAGGCTTGTTTTTTTGACATTCTGCCTTACCGCGACTAAAATAAGGTAAGATATAAGCTGGTAGTCATATAGAAAGTAATAAACCCAGGTGACAGTCACCTATGAAAGTGTCTTGTTACAAAAAACACGCTGGTTAGCAAGATGGCTTAGAGTGTAAATCGAATTTATAGGTGACTGTCACCTTGCGCAAATATTTTTCTTAACCAAATATAGAATAGACGCGGAGACGCTATTATTACATCTGCATATTGACAAGGAGTCGCTATGAGCCTATGGCCAAACAAATATGTAATTGGACTTACCGGCAACATCGCTACGGGAAAAAGCGTGGTGCGAAAAATGTTGGAGCATTTGGGAGCTTATGGTATTGACGCCGATGCCTTGAGCCACCGCGCCATGATGAAAGGAGGGCCGGGGTATAAACCTGTTGTCAGCACTTTCGGTAAGTGGATCCTCAACCCAGACGGACAAATCGACCGGGCCAAATTAGGCGACCTTGTTTTTTCCAACCCAGAAGCCCTGGCCTCTTTGGAAAAAATCATCCATCCCTATGTTGGTCAGGCTATTGATTTGTTAGTAAAGCGCGCCAATCAGAAGGTCATAGTTATCGAAGCCATCAAACTCCTGGAGGGGAAAATACACAATAATTGTGATGCCATCTGGGTAGCTGAGGCCTGCTCGAAAACGCAGATATCGCGTTTGATTCAACGCCGGAAAATAGGCCGCAAGGCTGCTCGAATACGTGTCTCTGCTCAAGCCCCACAAGATGCAAAGATACAGGCAGCTGATGTTGTCATCCGTAACGACGGCACTTTCGAAGAAACTTGGCATCAAGTCGTGGCGGCATGGGAAAAAACTGTTTCAAAAAAGGAAGCCAAGCCGGCCCCAATAAAACGCACTGAAATAGACACAATGACTATACATCGCGCCGGGCCGCAAGAGGCGGAAAATATAGCCAAATTCATTAGTCATTTAAGTGACGGCAAACGCCGCATGACGCCAACCGATGTCATGGCCGCCTTCGGCGAAAAAGCTTTCCTGCTGTTGAAGTCTGGCGAAGTAATTGCTGGTATATTGGGTTGGCAAGTGGAAAATCTAGTCGCGCGAGTGGATGATGTTTTCATCGCTGCTGGCGTCGATTTGACCAAGAGCATCAGAGCAATGATGGCAGAAGTCGAATCTGCTTCCAGGGAATTGCAGTGTGAGGCCACCCTATTATTCCTACCCCCCCGTTTGGCTCAAAACAGCGACATTTGGCAGCAACTGGGGTACACTACTCGCACCGTCAAGAACCTGAACGTCCGCGCCTGGCAAGAAGCAGCTATGGAATCCATGCCTCCGGGAACGGTTCTATACTTCAAACAACTACGCAAAGACCGTGTTTTGCGCCCTGTCTAAAAAAAAACACAAAAACCCACTAAATGGACTATATTATCTTCATTTTCGAACGCCTGGACTGGTTTGGTCTTATTGACATACTCCTGGTCACAGTGATTTTTTATATAATCTTGCTTGTGTTGCAAAATACACAAGCAATCGCATTGTTGCGAGGCGGGCTCTTGTTGATTGCCCTTCTTGGCATACTTACCAGCTTGAAAGTCCTGCCGGCATTTTCCTGGTTGGTAAGCAGCACACTACCCGCACTCTTGCTGGCGATACCGGTAATTTTTGCCCCTGAGATTCGCCGCGCCCTGAAGAGATTGGGGCAAACGGGCGATCTGGCTTCGTCCCGCGTTGAAGGGAATGGCAATAGCATTGTCGATGATCTGACTAGTGCAACTGTGCGCCTCTCTGCCCGAAAGCACGGAGCGTTGATTGTCTTACAGCGATTGGATAGCCTCCAAGAATATGTACAAACCGGGGTGTCTCTGAATGCGCGTGAAGCCCCCGAATTGCTTCTGCAAATATTCTATCCAAATACCCCCTTGCACGATGGAGCCATCATCATAAAAGGAGAAATTATTCTGGCAGCATCTTGCGTAATGCCTCTATCCACCAGTGGAAGTTTGATTACCTCACCTGAACGCCCGATGGGTTTACGTCATCGCGCCGCCTTGGGAACTTCGGAAGTAAGCGATGCCGTCTCGATAGTCGTTTCTGAAGAAACGGGAGCAATCTCGATAACGCACGGCGGCCGCATGATTAAAAACTTGTCGCCAGATCGGCTCAAGACGATCCTGCAAACTTTCTACAAGCCCGCCAAATCTAAAAATCCGTTCATAGCTTTTCTTCAACGAATCTTGCCGGGACTAATTTCACAGGATTTGGAGGAGCAATTGTGAACTCTAAAAATTCGCGTTCATTTGGTAGACGTATAAGCACATTATTGTTAGCCTTTGTCTTGGCCATTATCGTGTGGGTCTCGGCGGTGACATCCGCAGACCCCAATGAGAAACGAAACTTTCAAGTGCCAATCGATGTGATTGGTTTATCGTCGAACCTTGAAATTATCAGCAATATCCCTAACTACTTGAGCCTTACCTTAGTTGCCCCACACAGCATCCTGGAACAGCTCACAAAAGAGAGCACTGTGCTGCAAGCCTGGGTAGACCTTTCCGAATTAGAATCTGGCACCCACAGCATCCATATACAATATCAAATACCTTCTCGATTCAGCCCGGTGCGAATAGAAAACGTCGAACCTGCCACTATTGATATGATTTTAGAATCGCTGATTTCTAAAACACTCCCTATTCAAACCGATGTCAGAGGCAAGCCGCCTTTAGGCTATCAAGTAGGTAACCCCGAATGGAGTCATGATCAAGTTAGTATTTCGGGACGCGCCTCATTAGTAGAGCAGGTATCCACAGTCAGAGCAGTATTGAGCATCTCCGGCATAGAAGAATCAATCGAACGTAATCTGAAACTCACCCCTTATGATCAAGATGGATATACTGTTAGCGATATTACGCTCACCCCCGGCGATGTCACCGTTTTTCAACCCATCACCCTGAAAGGTGGATACCGCAACATGGTTGTAAAAGTGGTAACCACTGGCCAAGTTGGTGAGGGTTACCGTCAAACGAGCATTTCCGTATCCCCACCAAACGTGATGCTCTTCTCTGCCGACTCCAACCTGATAGATCAACTCCCCGGTTACGTAGAAACCACCCCCCTGGATTTAACCAATGCAGTCGATGATTTCGAAGCCAGTCTAAGCCTCGATTTGCCAGATGGCGTTTCTGTTGTTGGAGATCCCAACGTACTGGTACAAGTAGGAATAGCAGCCATGGAAGGTAATATCACTGTCTCCAGGGTAGTAGAAGCGATTGGCACTCTTCCGGAATATCAGGCCCTTGTTGCCCCAGCATCCGTCGAAGTGATTCTCTATGGCCCAATCCCGATATTGGAAGCCTTGATCGAGACAGATATTCGCGTTGTTGTCAACCTGGCAGAATTAGAAAAAGGAACCCATCAACTCACCCCTGAGGTGATCGTTTTGCCCAAACAAGTTCAAATCGAATCAGTTTCCCCAAGTACTCTTGAGGTAGAAATTACGGATGTCGGAGAAACAGCCAACACGCCCACTGCGCAACCCTGAGGAAACCAGTTTCTAATGACAAAGCCTGTTGTAGCTTTAGTTGGACGCCCCAATGTGGGCAAAAGCACATTATTCAACCGCCTGGCAGAAAAACGTCTCGCGGTTGTTAATGATGTACCCGGAACAACACGCGATCGGCTGATGGCCGAGGCCGAATGGATTGGCCGTATCTTTGACATTGTCGATACTGGCGGAATCGATCCTACACAGGTTAGCCCCGGCAAAAAACGAGAACCGCTTTCCATTGACTCGGCAAATTTCGTCGATGAAATTCGGGTACAGGCAGAGATCGCTATCACCGAAGCCGATGCAATTCTATTCATTACCGATGTAAAGGACGGCGTTACTCCTGCCGATCAAGAGATCGCGCAAATACTACGGAAGCATCAACAAACTCGAGATGGTGAACTCTGGCCGCCGATTCTGTTGGTAGTAAATAAGTGCGAAAACGAAATCAATCGCGCCAGTGCTTACCAATTCTACGAGCTTGGAATGGGAGAACCTTACCCTGTCTCGGCATTGCACGGAATTGGCACAGGCGATATGCTGGACGTCCTGGTAGATACATTCGAATCGAGGGCGGGAGAACAAGATAAAGACGACTCTATCAAAATCTCGATTTTGGGGAAGCCTAATGTAGGTAAATCCACTTTATTAAATTACATTACCGGAGAAAGCCGGGCTATCGTCAGCCCCATCGCGGGGACCACGCGTGATGCTGTTGATACCCGCTTTACTTACAACGAGACACCGATAACGCTTATCGACACCGCCGGAATCCGTCGGCGCGGGCGCATTATTCCAGGAGTCGAAAAATATAGTGTTCTGCGTTCCATGCAGGCAATCCGACGCTCCGATGTGTCATTGCTGATGATCGATGCTGTCCAGGGCATCACGGCTCAAGATACTCACATAGCCGGATATATACTCGAGGCCTGGAAAAGCGTCGTTGTTCTCGTCAACAAATGGGATGCGATCCCCAGCAACACGTACACAATCGAGGATTATCTTTTGCATGTGTATGATAGGCTTCAGTTCTTAGATTATGTGCCCGTTTTATTCATCTCTGCAAAAACAGGTCGCCGAGTAGATAAAGTTTTACCCGCTGCCCTGCAAGTTCAAAAAGAACGCCTGGTGCGTATTACCACATCCAAGTTCAACCGTCTCATTCGTGCGGCCATATTTCATCACCCACCCCCCTCGAAAGCGGGGCGACACCTGAAAATTTTTTATGGTTCCCAGGTGAGCAGAGACCCACCCACATTTGTGCTGCATGTCAACGACACAAAATTAGCGCATTTTACTTACATCCGTTTTCTGGAGAATAGGATTCGAGCAGTTTATCCTTTTTCGGGTACACCGATACGGATCATCACTCGCGCCCGGCGTCGCTGATGCACCTTGTCCCTATTCGCCCCAACTTATATAATCATAAGGTAGGTGACAGTCACTTATAAATTAGTCCTACACTCCAAATCGTATCGCTTAACCAGCGTGTTTTCTTAACAAAACGCCTTTGTAAGTGACTGTCACCACTAATCATCACTTACTATCTAACCACCACCAATCATGAAACGTGAAAATTGGTGTAGTAGTAGAGCGGGATTCTACGCTTTGCGTCCCCGAAGGGGATTCCCACCTCACGCAAGGACGAAGATGTTTTTCAACCAAGCCCGTCAGGTAAAGCGTAGCCCCTCTTTGCTCTGCACGCCTGCGGCGAGTGATGCTGCGCGAACACCTGACCTACACAAGACAACCATATACCTAACACGGCTCTGGCCGGTCTGGCCGCAGGCCCGCCTATGACGTGAACGAGCCAGGGAGCACGGTCAGGAGACCGGCTCCAGCTAACTAAATTCAAGCCCTGGTAAATATCAAAATGGAACAACAAGAACAACAACTAGAGAACATCCAAACAGATAGCTCCCCCATCCCTGAAGATAAAACCTCATCGGGATGGTTATCTGTCATCATGGATATACTA
>JAYELX010000282.1:13034-15010 GCA_034717875.1 Chloroflexota bacterium
TCAAGCCCTGGTAAATATCAAAATGGAACAACAAGAACAACAACTAGAGAACATCCAAACAGATAGCTCCCCCATCCCTGAAGATAAAACCTCATCGGGATGGTTATCTGTCATCATGGATATACTAGAAACCCTGCTTCTGTCAGTAGTGCTATTTTTGGGCATCAATGCTATCTCCGCGCGTGTACGTGTAGAAGGATCAAGCATGGAGCCTTCTTTTCATGATGGCGAATTTGTGATCGTCAGTCGTTTAGATTATCGTTTTATCGGCTCCCCAGATTATGGTGATGTCGTTGTTTTTCATTATCCCGGTAACCCCGATGAAGAATATATCAAACGCATTATTGGGCAACACGGTGACCACGTGCGTATCGCCGATGGCAGCGTATACGTAAACGGTCACTTATTGGACGAAGCGTACATTTCAGACAACCCGAAGTATACGGGTGAATGGGATGTCCCCGCGGAGCACCTCTTTGTGTTGGGAGACAACCGCAATAACTCATCAGATTCGCATAGCTGGGGACCGCTGCCCATAGAAAACGTAATTGGAAGAGCTGTTTTCGTCTACTGGCCTTTCAGCGACTGGGGTGTAATCTCCCCGGTTAACTCTATTAATGATCCCATATCTCAACCGTGATGGAGAAAAATCAACATGACCGCTATCTCTAAAGTATTAGCAACCGCTGAAAATTATGGTCGGGACTTACCCCCTGCTCCCGCTGCCCTGCCCACCCCAAGCGGGGTAGAAATCTCCAAATGGATAGATCATACATATCTCAAACCAGAAGGGACAAATGCGCAGATCGAACAATTATGCCAGGAGGCTATCGAACATGAATTTGCCTCAGTATGCATAAACCCATCTTTTGTGCCCATGGCGGCTGGCTTATTGAAAGAGTCCCCGGTGGCTGTATGTACGGTGGTAGGCTTTCCCCTTGGGGCGACAACTTCTAGTGTGAAAATGATCGAAACTCTGGAGGCCTTGCACGCCGGCGCTGTCGAAATTGATATGGTTATGAACATCGGCGCGCTAAAGGCAAAAGCCTACGGCCAGGTTCTAAACGATATTCGAGCGGTAGTTGACGCAGCCCATAATCAAAAAGGCATCGTCAAGGTCATCATCGAAGTAATTCTATTGACCCGCGCAGAGAAAATCATGGCCTGCTTACTTTGCAAAGAAGCCGGGGCTGATTTTGTAAAAACATCCACTGGCTTTGCATCTGGTGGGGCCACAGTCGCAGATGTCGAGTTGATGCGCCGCGTCGTCGGTGATTGTATGGGTGTCAAAGCTGCGGGCGGTGTGCGCACTTATGAGGACGCTTTAGCAATGATCAAGGCCGGAGCATCCCGCATTGGGGCCAGTTCTGGTATCAGCATTGTTCAGGGATCAATTTCCTAGGAAACCAATATAACCGACAAACAACATCATTCCTGCATTGAATGTCAGGTGGGAATAATGAAATTAGAACACATCACCTATCTAACTTTCCTGAACGACGATTTGATCGCTGCCCCAAATTTCCCGGCCTGGGTTTGTATTATTTGTGGCCGCCGAGAGTATGAGCCCCGATCTGCTTCCCGGCTTAATAAGCTATTGAACCCCCACCCTAAGCACACATTGCGCCCAGTGCGCAACCCACAACATCATCCGTAATTATTCAGTCCCCAAGCTTTTTCCCTCACCCTAGCCCTCTCCCAAGGGGAGAGGGGACAGCATCCACTCCCTCAGGGGAAGAGGGGATGGCCTCCACTCCCTTTGGGGTACGAAGCATGCAAAGCAAGGATTGAGGTGGGGGAGTGAACGGATACCAACATCCAGTAGACAAACCTCCTGTCTCACCAATCCCCGAATAACTTGACCGTGACGCAAGGGTTTGGTAAAATTCTTTTTGCTTGCCCGCCCCCATCGTCTAGGGGACCAGGACATGACCCTTTCAAGGTCAAGACCGGAGTTCGAATCTCCGTGGGGGCAT
>JAYELX010000283.1:0-2925 GCA_034717875.1 Chloroflexota bacterium
GTTATATCCGGTAATTGAGTGAGGGGGTCGGCGATGTATTTCAAGGCCCCGACACCGGCTGAAAATAATGCCGATACGGCTACCCCTGACAAAACCAGGCGCAGTACCCATCCGCCGAAGCGTAATCGTTTTGATAGAAAGTAGGATAGAAATAACCCTGCCAGGCCAAAAAAGGTGGCTGTTAATTCTATCAGCAAGGGGTGACGCCCCAGCCACAAAATGCTCAATGCCGCTCCAAAAGCAGCCCCCTGACTTACGCCCATAAAGCCAGGTTCCACCAACGGGTTGCGGAAGATCATTTGCAAGACCGACCCGCACGCCGATAAGATCATGCCCAATAACATGGCCGTCAATATGCGCGGTAAACGCAGGTATGTGACCAATTGTCTGGCAAGTTCGTCCTCGAATAAAAGAGAAAAGGGCATCCAATATGGGGTGGGGTAGCGCCCGATGAACACGGATGCCAGCATTAGAAGAACGAAACCGGAGCTTATCATGATTAGAAAGCGTCGATATTTGTGTTGGGGCATGAGGGTAGTTTGATAATTTATTATGGATAGCGATGGTCTCCTGACCGAGCGGCTTGACCCGATAAGGTTCGGTTCGGTCAGGAGACCTTCACCATCGAACGAAAATAGAACCTATCATGATTAGAAAGCGTCGATATTTATGTTGGGGCATGAGGTGGTCGAGTGGTCTGGTAGTCGGGTGGTCGGAGTGGTTGGGTGTTTTCTTTTTAGGGAACATCGCCTGTGAGTAAAGGAAGTATGTCTGCTGCGATGGTGTTGGTGTCCATGCGGTAAAGGGTGGCATAGAAGCTTTCTACTTGTGCCAAAATGTCTATTTCTGCTGTGCGCTCAGGATGGATTTTGGTAGCCAGCCATTGCAGCCCCAACACCCAGCGCGTATCCGGTTGGTCCCAACTATAAAAGTCGAAACCAAAAGCATAGAGATTATCATTTTGAACGGCCTTTAAGCTTGCCCACAGCGGGTCTGTTTGCAGGTCTTTTACAACTTGACTGGCTTGCCCTTTGTAATCGATGATGTAGATTTGATCGGGGTTCCAGGCCGCGATTTGCTCGATTGTGACCACGGTCCAGCCCCCACCAACTCCAACATCAACCCAGATTGGCCGCCCCCCCGCTCTCTCGACCATCATGGTTTGCAGCCACCCAGCAGGCGGGACACAAAAAGCAATTTCGCCGCCCTGGTCACTATACTCTAGCAGCAGCAGGCGCGGCTTTTGCTCGTCCGATAATCCAGTCATGATTTCATCGACGGCTTCCACGCGGCTTTGATAAAAAGCTATGATTTCTTGGGCCCGCTCAGGATTCCCGAAAACCTGCCCAAGGGCAGAAATATCCTGATAGAAAGCGTCGGGGGTTTCCAAATCCAAATACAGTACCGGGATGCCAAGTGTTTCCAGTGGATGACCTAGTTTTTCTGCCAAGAAGTTTTTCATGATAACCAAATCTGGTTTGGCAGCCGCGATTTGCTCGGGGCCAGCGTCTTTTTCGAGAATCTCTCGGTCTTCGATAGCAGGCTCGACTACAGCTAGAAAGTCGAACATAGATTGCTTTCGCTTTTCCATGGCCACAATGCGTTCGTCTGCCTCTTCGAACAGGAAAACCGCATCCTGTACCATTACGGTGGCCTTCCCGACAATAGCAATCCGTTGAGGAAAACCATCCAGGCTGATTGTGTGCCCGGTCGTGTCTGTGATTTCTATGACTTCTTCCGGGCTGGTGGATTCTGCGGAAGAATTGCAGGCTGTGAGGAGCAGGGTAAAAGCGATTAGTAAGGAGATGAGTATTAACCGTTCGCTCCCCCACCTCAATCCTCCCCCAAAGGTAGAGGAGGCTGTCCCCTCTCCCTTTGGGAGAGGGTTAGGGTGAGGGCAAGAGGACTGATTAATTACGATAAGTGGGTTTTTGTTTTTCATTTTGTCTCCAGAGATGGGGAATTGCTGGATTGGGGATTGGTAAACTGGGGGGGGGTATTGGTAGATTGGTAGAGTGGGGAAATGGTGAAAGTTCAGCACTCATTGATTTAGTTTTCGATGACGATTTGTTGTTTGCATTCATCCAGCCAAGCTAGCATGGCTTGTACTTGACCGATGCGATAACTGAACACTCTTTTGGTGATGAAATCTTGATTCTCTATTTCGTCAAATTGTGACGTTAAATTTTGAAGCCATTTTTGACTGATGCTGTCCTGGGCAGCAAGCAAAGTCAATGCTTGGTTTCGACCTATCTGCAAAGCGAAATAGAGACGCGCAAGGAATGAAATGCGCATCTCCCTTGCGCTTTCGACCGGCGATTGAATCCAATCAAGAAAAACGCGTTCCCCTTCAGCGGTAATGTGATAGACTTTCCGGTCTGGCGTTTTATCATCAGGGACAAGTGTAGGTGTTAATAATCCCTGATCTTCGAGTTTATCGAGCAGGTAGTAGAGCTTGCTTAATTTAACCCGCCAAATGAGAGAAAAATTAGTTTGTATTTTTTTGAACAAACCATATCCGTGTTGAGGCTGTTGATATAATAGCCCTAATAAACCATATTCGATAACGGGCGCAGTGCTTTCTGAAGATGTCATATTCAATCCTTGAGTATTCAGTGCTTGAATATATTTTAGCACAAACGATTTAGGCTGCAAGCTTTAAATAAATTCGAACCAACCTCACCCACCCCCTGGCCCCCTCCCTCTCCGCCGTGCAGAGAGGGAGGGGGGATTGGCCTACTGGGGTTTGCGAAAATGTGGTCGAATCAACCTCACCCACCCCCTGGCCCCCTCCCTCTCCGCTGTGCAGAGAGGGAGGGGGGATTGGCCTACTGGGGTTTGCGAAAATGTGGTCGAATCAACCTCACCCACCCCCTGGCCCCCTCCCTCTCCGCTGTGCAGAGAGGGAGGGGGGATTGGCCTACT
>JAYELX010000284.1:0-2914 GCA_034717875.1 Chloroflexota bacterium
TTTGCACTGTTTTATCTACCTCTTCTAAAAGGGGTAGATCAATTGTCATTTGAATAGTTTTCATGATTGCACCTCTTTTATGTGGATGATTATATGTATTGTAATGTTGATAGGCGGGCTGGTCAAGTTTGTAGTTTTTTCGCTCTGGCGCGGCCCGATCAGCGTTGCAACTCGGCTGCGTGTTAACGCGGCTTGAATTTTGTTTTTGATATATGGGCGTTTAATCAACATGATGTTATTTAACCATGAAATTCCACCATCGCATGAAGGATTTTCGTGGTTTGTTTACCCTACCTGCATATATCTTCACAGTACCCTGGGCAATTGATTGAAAGCCGTGAATGAATTCACGGCTGACACTCGAAACACGTTTGCCAAAGGCACGCAAAGCGCAAACGTGTTTTGCTCTGCCATACGGTCGCATCGGCAATCACATTTCCCGTACCAGCCGCCGAATTCATTCAGTTGGCTTTCTGCAGGAGTTAAGTTAAAACAAGGCCGGGATGTAGTTTTTGCGCCCCGGCCTTGTTCAGTTTATTAAAACGATAGTTGAGAATAGGTAAGTGATAAGTTTTTGGCGTAAGGTGACAGTCACCTATAAAATCGATATACACTTTGAATCATCTTGCTAACCAATATATATTCTGTCGTAATACACTTTCGCAGGTGACTGTCACCTGGGTTATATGAAAACCACCAATAAAAAAGGCCGGGATGTAGTTTTTGCGCCCCGGCCTTGTTTGGTTTATAAAAACGATAGATGGTTTTATTTTTTCTCTTTGCTATTGTGTTCTTCTGTTTGAGTTTCTTTATCGTCGCCCAAATCCAGAACTTTCAACATACGTTTGATCAAATCGGTAAATATATTGTGCTGATAACCTGATAACCCAGCCATGATATAGATGATGACCGGGGATTCAATATCCCCCGCGGCCATGGATAATACGCCTGCGCTCACGAAGAGGTAGATAATTGCGCCCATTGCGGTACCTGTAAATGGGCTGGCATAATACCACCAGGAGTGTTGTTTGGAAAAATCCTGATCCTCAGAAAAATGCTTGATCAGCGGCAAAACGGCACCAACGGCTCCACCGATACCTCCCCAGATCATGCTGCCAATCAGGTAAGTCAAGCGTGTGGCAGTGCTGGCAAATAGCTGATCTCCCATGATGATGAGGATGGTTATCAATGCAATTGACCAAATTGCCAGGTAGATGAACAGGCCGGGGATTAATTTATGCGACCATTCTTCGAGCTTTGTGTTTAACTGTAATCGGTATTCAACCTCGTTGATGTGACGTTCGGCATCTTCGTAGTTTTCTTTTCCAACCATCAGTTGTTCGCGCCCAACCTGAATATGATCTAACAATGATTGGGCAATATACAATGTCGAAATTTGCTCAGTGACATTCTTTTGAGCTTGATCGGCTCGTAACCATAGAGATTTTACAGTGTCATCGAGAACGAGTAAGTCAATCATTGGTTGGGACGCCTCTGCTTCTTCACCCTGGTCTGGTATGAATATACCCTCTGGAACTGATGGCCCAGGGGGTTGAAAGGCTGCCTCCGAAAAAAGTTTGGCTATTTCTTCGGGATCGTCTTCTCGATGGGTGGACATGCCCGCATCTTCGATATCTTCGGGGGGAGCTCCGATTGGAGCTTCGATCGGAGGGGCGGGTGGTTTTGTTTCCTGATCTGGTTTCGAGAATGTGAAAGCCTCGGCAGCGTCACCGACGAGTTCATCGGTCTCTTCTTCGCTGAGGTCCCACGGGATAGCTTCCATTTCGAAGCTTTTTTCGACATCGCCGATAATGGCTTCGCTTTCCTCATCGGGGAATTCAAAGAGGGGTTTGGATGCGGTGTCTGGGTGTTCTTCTGCTTCGGGAGCTGGAATAGCTTCGGGTGCTGGTGGTTGGGATTCTGCGGCCTCTTCGGGTTGAATTTCCTCTTGCGGGGATGCTGTACCTCCCTCAGGGAAGTCTGGAAATATCTCCTCAGGTCTAATGTCATTGTTGGGGGATTCGTCAATATCGTCAAATGGGAGTCCCCGATCGGGAATCATTTCTTCCCCTTTTCCTTCCATTGGGTCTTGGAATTTGTCATTAGGCATTATTTACCTCCTGGGCAATTTGTTGGTAGGCTTTGGCAACTGCGCTATCTGGTGCGTAATCAATGCTGGTTTGGCGCATTGCGGGAGCGGTTGCAGTTGTATCATCATAGGGGATGAATGTTCGAAAAACTTTGTGTTTGAAGACGTTTTTCATTTCGTGGAGTGCTGATTTTGCATGGGGAGCGTTGGGGTGTACCATGGTGGGGAGTACGCCCAGCAGTTCGAGGTCGGGGTTGAGACGTTCTCGGATTAGCCAGACTGAGTCTAATAGCGAGCGAACGCCGCGCATCGATAGGTAGTTGGCGGCCACGGGGATGAGTAACTCGGTTGCGGTGACGAGGCCGTTTACGGTTAGTAATCCCAAACTTGGCGGGGTGTCGATCAATATATAGTCGAACGCTTTGCGAGGGAGTTTCACTGCGTCGCTCAGGCGTGATGTGCGCTTGGGAAGGTTGTAGAGTTTGTATTCAGCGGCTATGAGTTCAGCATTGGCTGGGGCGATACTTAGGCCGTTGTTTGTATCGCGCAACACGTCCAAGAAAGTTGTATTTTTATCGATGAGTAGTTCGTAGGTGGATGGGTGGATGGAGTATGGGTCGAAGCCCAGGCTGATTGTGAGTGCTCCCTGTGAGTCCAAATCGATAACAGCCACACGGTTGCCAAGCTTTTCCAATCCAGCAGCCAAGTTAACTACCGTGGTGGTTTTTCCAACGCCCCCTTTTTGATTTGCGATAACAATGATTCGTTCCATATAATGAGTATATTTGAACTCAGTCGTTTCGTCAATTATCAGAATTACCCTTT
>JAYELX010000285.1:0-14904 GCA_034717875.1 Chloroflexota bacterium
TATCCGATGCCCACCCCGCTCGGAGTGAATAATCACCATTTATTATACCGCGCACCCCCAGCAACTTCGATTTTACCTTTTCGCCAATATCAGTTAGAATCAAGATAATTATCCATACCCCTCCAACTCCTCACGCTACAGGGAAGAGAGTCTCTTAGCCCCATAGCGGGGGGAGAGTCTCTTAGCTTCCCCCCGTAGCGGGGGGATTGAGGGGGGTCGGGAGTGAACGGTTATTCACAACAATATTAATCCAAAGGAGGAATTCGATGGAACGTTTTTTCTTCGCCCTAGGTGCAGCATTGGCAGCCTTATCCGTGGCCGCCGGAATATTTGGTGTGTATGAATTACAAAGCGCCGTCTCTGCCGATAGTTTGATTATGTGGGAAAAAGCCGTTCGCTACCAGATGTACCACGCCATCGCTTTGATCTTCATTGCATGGGGCATTACCCAGTGGTGGAATCGCGCCAATACGCTGAGAGCGGCTGGTTGGTTTTTTACTCTGGGGACAGCGCTTTTCTCTGGAGGATTATATTTGCTGGTCTTGAAAGGTAACCTGACATTTAACATCATCCAATTAAGCTATATCCCTCCAACGGGTGGTGTTGCACTCATTCTGGGTTGGTTAACTCTAATGATAGCAGCCTGGCGGGAGTGAGGTGCTAAGATTTGACGAACTTCAACCTTAATGCCCCCTTCCAACCCACCGGTGATCAACCTGAAGCCATTGCCCAACTCAAAGCTGGCCTTGATCAGCAGCAGCGCCACCAAGTTTTGCTGGGTGCAACCGGTACAGGTAAAACCTATACCATAGCTAATATCATTGCCCATTTCAACAAGCCGGCTTTGATCATCGCCCATAATAAAACCCTGGTTGCTCAACTTTATTCCGAGTTCAAAGATTTCTTTCCTGATAACGCGGTCGAATACTTCGTCTCTTATTACGATTACTATCAACCCGAAGCCTACGTCCCCAAGCGTGATCTCTTCATCGAAAAAGATGTTGCTATCAACGATGAGATCGAACGTTTACGATTGGCTGCAACTACGGCCCTGATGTCCCGCTCGGATGTGATCATTGTCGCTTCGGTTTCCTGCATCTATGGATTGGGCAACCCGGAGTCTTACGGTAAAATCGTAATCGACCTGGAAACAGGAAAAAGCTACCGCCGCACAACCCTGCTGCGCCGGCTGGTCGAAAGTCAGTATACGCGCAACGATATCGATCTTAAACCCGGAACCTTCCGCGTGCGTGGCGACACTCTCGAAGTTGCCCCGGCCTACGAAGACCGCCTCGTCTACCGCATCAGCTTCTGGGGCGATGAAATCGAAGCCATCACCGAAATCGACTATCTCACTGGTGAAATTCATCAAGAAATGGAAAAGGTATCGATATTCCCGGCAAAACACTTCATCACCGAAGAAGATAAAACCCAAAAAGCCGTCATCGATATCGCCAGCGAGTTGGAAGAACGCATAGAACACTTCCAAGCCAACAACCATATCCTGGAAGCCCAACGCATCGAGCAGCGCACCCGCTATGACCTCGAAATGATGCGCGAAGTGGGCTATTGCTCCGGTATCGAGAATTACTCCCGCCATCTCGACCAACGCCCGCCCGGCTCCCCACCCTGGACTTTGATAGACTATTTCCCCGACGAATATCTGCTCATCATCGACGAATCACACATGACTGTGCCGCAGGTGCGCGGCATGTACAAAGGAGACCGCTCCCGCAAAACCACTCTCATCGAGCATGGCTTCCGCTTGCCCTCGGCGCTGGATAACCGCCCGTTGAAATTCGAGGAGTTCGAGAATCGTATGGGGTATACTATCTACACATCGGCGACACCCGGCCCCTATGAATTACAACTCGCCGATCAGGTAATCGACCAAGTCATCCGCCCCACGGGGTTGATTGACCCCGAAATCGAAGTGCGGCCTATCGAAGGGCAAGTCGACGATTTGATCGGAGAGATATTCGAACGTGTGGAAAATGGTCAGCGTATTTTGGTCACCACCCTCACCAAACGCATGTCCGAAGATTTAGCAGATTATTTACTCGAAATGGGCATCAAGGTGCATTATCTACACTCGGAGATCGACACCCTTGAACGGGTGGGAATTCTCAGGGATTTGCGCTTAGGTGTGTTCGACGTGGTGGTGGGGATCAACCTGCTCCGTGAGGGACTCGATCTTCCCGAGGTTTCATTGGTAGCCATCCTCGACGCCGACAAAGCCGGTTTCCTGCGTTCTGACACAGCCCTGATACAGACAGTCGGACGCGCGGCCCGGCACGTGAAAGGCAAAGCCATAATGTACGCTGACAAAATCACCACTGCCATGCGCACCGCCATCGATGAAACAGAACGGCGACGCAAGAAACAACTTACCTACAATCGGCAGCACAACATTCGACCGATGAGTATCATCAAAGACATCCGCGACATCACAGATAGAGTCAAAGCCCACGCAGTAGCAGAGCAGCAGGCCGCATACAACGTCGAGGGTGCATCTGCTATGCCAACAGGCGAATTAGAAGCAGTAATTGCGGATATGGAAGCTCAAATGAAATCTGCCGCTCAAAACTTGGAATTCGAGAAAGCCGCAGCCATGCGCGATCAGATTTTCGAGTTGAGGGGAATTCTGGCCGAAGAAGGAGACTACAAACCCTGGGAGAAAATCCGCCTGCTGGCGGGTTAATCCTGAAACTACAGAGGAAAAAAATGAATCTAAAAAATTATCGCTATGGATGGATTTTCCTGTTATTATCACTGCTTCTTGGCGCGATTGCTTGTGGCGGTCTCGGAAATGCTGCCGAACAGGCTGAAAATTTAGAACATGCAGCCCAAACCGCTCAAGCAATTGCCACAACAGGGCAAGGGCTTGCCACTCAAGCCGAGGGCTATGCCACCCAAATCAGTGAAAGCGGATTAATCCAAACCGGCGAAGCATTGGTCACAGAAGCCGAAGAAAGCGGGCTAATCTCGACCATGCAAGCGGCCATCACCCAATTGCCCGAGCAAAGCTCCGACGTGAAAGCCACAATCGATGTTGTCCTCACGCAAGGCGCCTATGGTGAAGCCCCACCCGACATCCCCATTGTCGACGGAGAGAAGGAACAATTCTTTGGCAGCGACAACCTCGTTTCCTACACCACTCCGCTTAGTTTTCAAGAGGTGCTTGGCTTTTATCGCGACCAAATGCCTGACTATGACTGGCAGCCCGGAGACGGCACCACAACGGAAACCCCTATCTATGCCATACTTTACTATCAAAACCCACATCAGAGGGTGACTATAAATATCAGCGACAAAGACAACGAAACCATTGTGATTGTTATTATTTCCAGCAAATGACAGAGATATTGCCCGAAAGTCGCTCGGTCAGGAGACCTTCGTTATCCAAACGTGTACGTCTTTGCGTCTCTACCGCTAATTGTGAGCGATTCTCGATCAGAATATCTGCATCTGCACACATCGAAGATACCCGATTCCTGACCCACTGATCCCTGATCCACTAATTCCTAATCCCTGATCCACTGATTCCTGATCCCTAATCCACTGACCCTATGCCCATAAACGACCAACTCAACCGCCCTCTGCGCGACCTGCGCATTTCTGTTACTGACCGTTGTAACTTTCGCTGTGCTTATTGCATGCCCAAAGACAATTTTGGGAGGAATTATAAATTCCTCTCCCGGTCTGAACTCTTGAGCTTCGAAGAAATAACCCGTCTGGCTCGAATTCTGGCTGGATTGGGGATTCGCAAAATCCGTCTGACCGGCGGTGAACCGCTCTTGCGTCATCAAGTTGAAGTGCTGGTCGAAATGCTGTCCCAAATCCCAAATATCGACCTGGCCATGACCACCAACGGCTCCATGCTGGCGGAAAAAGCGCAAACTCTCGCAGACGCAGGCCTAGACCGGGTAACCGTGAGCCTCGACTCCCTGGATGATGAAACCTTCAAAACCATGAACGGCGTAGGCTTTCCCGTCCAAAAGGTACTGGAAAGCATCGAAGCCGCGGCCGCCGCGGGATTAAGCCCCATCAAAATCAACATGATGGTCAGGCGCGGGGCCAACAAAGACAGTATCATTCCCATGGCCCGCCACTTCCGCGCCAGCGGTCACATTTTACGCTTCATCGAATTCATGGACGTCGGCTCCACCAACGGCTGGCGAATGGACGATGTTGTATCCGCAAAAGAAATCATCCAAACAATCAACGCCCAAATTCCCATCGAACCATTAACCCCAAACTACCACGGCGAAGTCGCCAATCGCTGGCGTTACAAAGATGGAAACGGTGAAATTGGTGTGATTGCATCGGTGACACAACCCTTCTGCGGCGATTGCACTCGCCTGCGGGTCTCTGCCAAAGGAGAAATCTACACCTGCCTGTTTGGAACCAGCGCTTACAACATGCACCCCCTGCTGCGGAGCAAGGCATCGGACAAAGAAATAAGCGACCGCATCATCTCCATCTGGCGCGCCCGAGACGACCATTATTCTGAGATGCGGTCATCGTCAACCCAATCACTCCCCAAAGTAGAAATGTCATACATCGGAGGCTAACTTGCCCCAGCTCTCATCAGTCAACACCATCATCTTCGATCTTGACGGCACGCTGCGGCACAGCCGACCCTCATCCGATGAAGTGCTTTTCCGCCTGGCCGCCCAACTCGGCGTACCCACACCGACAAACCTGCGTCGTCAGGCAGCCAGATGGGCGCATTATTATTGGGCCCAGTCCGATGACCTCCTAACCGACACAAAAATATTTGGCGAACACAATCAAGATTTCTGGGCCAATTACCTTTGCAGGAATCTAATCGCGCTTGGATGCCCCGATGATAAAGCTGTGGAATTATCTCCATCCCTGCAGGAACAGATGGCCGAGCAATATCAACCCGAAAGCTGTGTCCCCGCTGATGTAACCGAGACACTTATCTCGCTCGAAGAGGATGGCTTCACCCTGGGGCTGATCTCCAACCGCGGGGACCCCATCACTGAAGAGCTCGACGAATTAGGCTTATCACCCTATTTTGAGTTCGTCTACACCGCCGGTGAAGTCAACACCTGGAAACCCGACCCAGCCATCTTCGCCCCAGCCTTAGAAAAAACAGGCTGCCCGCCCGAGCGCGTCGTTTACATCGGCGACAATTACTACGCCGACATCATTGGCGCGCGCCGTGCCGGTCTGCAATCAATACTCATAGACCCAAGAGGCGTATTTCCCAACCCAGAGTGCGCCGTAATCCATTCCGTGGGGGAGTTGATAGACATGCTGAATTTTATCTAATTCTTTGTCAATAACAAAAACAGGGCTGTGCTGGTTGGCACAGCCCTGTATGATTCTATTAAAATCCGTCGATCAGGGGCAAGTGTACAAGAAACCAAATAAGGAGTTGAAAGGCGGAGTGCAATAAAGATTCAGCGTATCAAAAGCAATCGCTCCTACGACGAGCAAGCAAATCATTACACCCAAACAACCCAGAGTAGCCCACAACCACGGCTTGCCCTCTTTTTCGGGGACGGGCGGAGCACCCGGAGCAGGAGGCCCAGATGGAACCTGGCCGGAATAGGCCGGCTGAGCGGGAGGGCGCGGTAACGGTGCTGGTGCTGGGGGAGCGGCAGGCCGGCCCTGGGGAACAGAAGCAGATTGACGGACTGGGCTAACCAACGTAGCGTCAGGGTCATGAGCAACCTGATACGCCAGTGTTACAGCCTCCCCAAGCTGAATCCTTTCACCTGGACGCAGTAAGTGAGGGCCTGATAATCGTCGCCCGTTGACAAAAGTCCCATTGGTCGAACCCAAGTCTTCGATCATATAACCATTGGCTTCCAATCGTAAGCGCGTGTGTTGCCGGGAAATCTCTGCAACGTCAATACTAATATCAGCACTGGGCTCACGGCCAACAATCATTTCCTGTTTGGAAAGCACGAACTTTTTTCCTTGCTCTGCGCCAGAAACTACAATAAGCTCATAAGATTGCGTAGTCATAGACATCTCCTTTTAGCATCACATCAGAATTACATAAAGTGTACACAGTTTTTATTTTAGAGTCAATACAAAAACACTTACAAACTCTAATGCCACGGGTTATCCACCGCCCAATCATTCCCTAAAATAACGAGAATATCAACCTGACTATCCGGGTCGTAACTGCTGTATATTTTACTTTTAGCCACACTCAGGAGTTCAGCCAGCGTTACGATGGTTTGCGAATTACCAGTATAGTCAATGATGGTAGTGTATGCGTAGAGCCGTTCTGTATTGCCGACGTCTGTGACGGTGAAGGCGTTGTTTTTTAGATAATCGGCGGTTTCCCCGGCCAAGCCAGCTATCAATGTTCCGTTGTGTACAGCCACAGCGATATCTTTTTCTTGCGTCTCTGTGGGCTGGGCTTCCATTGGAGTAGGTTGGACTTCGGTGGGAGTCGCCGCGGGGGGGATGGGCGTGGGGGTGATTGGAGATGGCTCTAATGCAAAGACAGCATTGCGAAGCGATTTTATCTCTGTGATGTCGGGACGCAGGATATATTCCCCCCGAACGTTCATATCAGGGCTGACGCGATCCAGGCCGATAGTCATATACAGAATATTTTCGCGGGGGATATCGCCCCCCAATTTCGCTAGTTGAACGATTTGCTGAAGTGTCAGGTTTGTACTGGTGCCATCAGCGACTTCTTGATAAATCGACGGGAATTCGCGCATCAATGTGGGAATCAAATCGAAGTCGGTGACGCGTTGTTTAATAGCGTCCAAGACTAATTGCTGCCGCGCCATGCGATCAAAGTCACCTCCATCTGTGTGTCGGGCGCGCACGTACGCCAAAGTATAGTCGCCGGGCAAGGTTTGTACGCCGCGCTGCAACTGCTTGATGTTCCCATCTCCAAAATCAAGCTTGATTTCTTTGGGAACATTTAGCTTAACCCCGCCGATTTTATTGATAAGATGAACGAAAGTATTGAAATCAATTCGAACGTAATATGGAATATCGACATCCAAAAATTTTTCGACTGTTGCTAGTGCCAATCCAGCACCTCCGCTAGGATAAGCATCAGCCACACCCAAGAAGTATGCTTGATTGATTTTATGGTTGCCGTAGCCGGGGACATCAACCCATAAGTCGCGCGGCAGCGACAACATGCCCATTGTCTTGTTTTCGGGGTTGATCGTGACTAAGATAATAACATCGGTACGAGGGGGGCCATCGTTCGTCATCCAAACCCGGTCATCCACCCCCAAAAGCAAAATTGTGATGCGGCTATTTTCGTCCCAGGGTTGGGGAGCGGGGCCGTTCCTTGACTGAAGTGGAACTACCAAGCTTTGTGGGTCGAGTACATCCAGCCCATCTTCGTTAGTGGTTGATTGACCTTGTGCAGAATCTTGGGGTTTTGGAGCGTCGTGTATTTCCGAATAGATAAGATAGATTGTGATACCCGTGGTGATCACGAGAGCACTCACCAGCACCCAGAACAGCCAATGAGTCGGAAGTTTTGATTTGGATCGTGGGCTTGGGGAATTGCGCATATTTTTTTAACGAAGAAACCCAACGCATAAAGACAAATGTAACAGTTCACTCCTCCACCTCAATCCTTGCTTCGCATACTTCGCACACCCCAAAGGGGGAGAAAGCTGTCCCCTCTCCCTTTGGGAGAGGGCTAGGGTGAGGGAAAGGGTTAGGGTGAGAGCAAGGGTGAGAGGAGAGAGCTAGGGTGAGGGCTAGGGCGAGGGAAAGGGTTAGGGTGAAGGCAATGGTTAGGATGAGGGCAAGGGTGAGAGAGAGGGCTAGTGGACTGAACAAAATTACGTTCAATTAAGGCATAGGATTATTGGAAGCCCAATCATTCCCCAAAATAATGGTAACATCGACGTCGCTGTCAGGTTTGTAAGAACTATGAATCCGAAAACCACTAATACCCATTAAATCCGCAAAATATTTCAACGTGTAGGGGTTTCCAGTGTAATCGTATATTTGAGTATATACGTTGTCGCTAGCTTCAGCGTTGTTTGTGCGAAGCACATTTGCTCCCAGGCTCTGAAGATATTCATCCGTGCTATTAGCCAGGCCTGAAATGGTCGTGCCGTTCAAGACAACAAGATTGGCGTTTTCTTCCACCATCAAATCGACAAGTTCTTTGTCATCATAAGCGAGCGGCCCGACCATCTCTTCCGGAGCAAAAATCTCGTCCCGTAGGATACGGATTTCGTCAGAAATGGGTTTGAGAATGTCCCAACCTTCGGGAGATTTTTCGAGGAGAACTTGATCTGATCCAATTACGCCGGAGCGTATTTCTTCGAGCGGGATATCTTGTGACAGCCAGGCAAGCTGTAAAGCTTGATCCAACGTCAAATTGGTGTTGATGCTGCTGGAAAGTTCCTGATAAAGTTCGGGGCCTTTTTTGATCAAGGTAGGCAATATGTCAAATTTCAATATACGCCGGCGAATGGCCAAGATCACTTGTTGTTGACGTCTCGAACGAGCAAAATCAGCCCCTTCTGTGGTGCGAACGCGCACATACGCCAAAGCATATTCTCCGGGTAAAGTTTGGACACCAGGTTGGAGTTTGAACTTGCCTTTATCATCATCGTAAATATCAATCATGATTGGGTAGGGAACATCGACTTTCACACCATCGAGTACTTCATCGACAAAATAGACAAAGGCATTGAAATCAACTTGGGCATAATATTGGACGGGGACTCCGAGCAATTGCTCGACAGTTTTCGATGCCAACCCCGGCCCTCCATTGGGAAGTTGGTAAGCCTCACCAAGTTGATAGGCCGTATTGATCCTCCCGTGCTCGAACCCCGGAATACTCACCCACAGGTCGCGGGGGATCGAAAGCATCCCCGCAGTCATGGTGATTGGATCAATAGTAAGTAGAATCATCGTGTCAGTTCGAGGGGGACCTTCATCGCCGCGCCAATCATTATAATCCAGCCCCATGACAAGAACGTTGACACGACTTGCACCATCCCAGGGCTCGGGAGTAGGACCGCTGGGCACCGCTTCTTGCTGTTGAGGTGACTCACTTTCCGGTGGAGAATCGCCTTCATCGATACTTGGGTCAGGGGTTGGGTCGCTGATTGCCACACCCGGAAGTGAGGTCATATTCCATCTGGCTACAAAATCGCGTACTTGAACATAAGTTATGCGCGCAAGAACAAGTGCACCAATAACAACAAGAACCAACAGACCAATTTTTAGTCCATTTTTGAAGATAGTTGATTTATTTTTCATAAATTTTCACTCGAATACTCAGGGTAGTGATTATAACAAGTGATGAACACAGGTGACAGTCACCTTCAAAGATGTCTTACAACAAAAAACATGCTATCTAGCGAGACGATATAGAATGTACATCGATTTTATAGGTGACTGTCACCTTACGTTAAAATTTTTTTACCACTATCCTTTGCGTAAATTTTAATAGTTTAGAAGTATCATCTCAAAAAGTCGGGGGGGGGGGGGTAGGGCGGGATTCCACGCTTTGCGTCCCCGGAGGGGATCCCCGCCGCATTCTCAGGCAGGTAAAGCGCAGAAACCTGCCCTACATATTCTCCCCATTACATTAAGAAGATACTTTAGGATTTATGCAGTTCAAGGTGCTTACACTTTCTGAATTGGCAAAATGCTCTTCCAAATTCTAAGTGCGTTGCACCTAATAATCATCGTTTCAGCCGTGCGATTATAACATGGAGATGGGAAGTAGGGTAAAATTAGCTCCTATGTCCATTATCACCACTCACACCATCGCAAAATCCTACGGGCCGCTCGATGTTTTTACTGGCCTATCACTGAGCATCCCACACGGGGCGCGGATTGCCCTTGTAGGCGCAAACGGTATTGGCAAAACAACGCTGCTGCGCGTCATCGCCGACAAAGAGAATGCCTCGGTCGGAGCCGTACACCGCTCCCGCGGGATAACTATCGGCTACCTGCCCCAAGAATCAGTGCTCGAATCCCAGCGCACACTCTGGGAAGAGAGTCTGCTGCCATTCGCTGAACTGCAAACCCAAGCAGCGGAGCTATCCCAACTCGAAGATCGGATGAGCAACCCAAAGCAGGTAGAAAAACTCATGGATCGCTATGGCGCACTCCAGGAGCGATTCGAGCGCGCTGGTGGTTATTCATACGAATCCCACATCAAACAGGTACTCGCTGGGCTGGGCTTCTCGGAAGATGAATACGACATGCCCCTCGATCACCTCTCCGGCGGACAACGCACCCGCGCCCTGCTGGCACATTTGCTGCTCGAAAAACCGACCCTGCTGGTGCTCGACGAACCAACCAACCACCTGGACATTCAGGCTGTCGAATGGCTCGAAAACTACCTCGAAGATTGGGACGGAGCAGCCCTGATCGTTTCCCACGACCGCTATTTTATCGACAAAGTCTGCAACCACATCTGGGAAATGTCCCCAGCCGGATTTGAAATATATAACGGAAATTACACCCACTACTTACAACAACGCCAAGAACGCTGGGAACGGCGGTCGAAAACCTTCGAAGCCGAAAAATCTCGACTTGAAAATGAGCTGGACTACATCAAACGCAACATGGCCGGACAAAATGTAGCTCAAGCCAAAGGTCGTCTCAGGCGCCTCAGCCGTCAACTTCAGGGCATCAACCAAATCGGCCTGGACGCCATGCGGGGTAAAAGCTGGCATCAAATCGCCGCAGAAGTAGACACATCCACCAGTATGATGAGCATCGAAGAAGCCCATCGCCGCATCAAATCCCTGCGCAACCCTCTCCATCGGCCACAGGAAATCAAACTCAACCTCAGGGCCAGTCACCGCTCCGGCAAGTTAGTCCTGCGCACCTACAACCTGAGAGTGGGCTACCACGGCAATTCACTCTTCACAGTCCCGGACATAATCCTGCACCGCCTGGAATGTGCCGCCCTGATTGGCCCAAACGGAGCCGGAAAAACCACCTTCCTGAAAACGATCCTCGGCCAGCTCACCCCCCTCGATGGCGACGTCGATCTGGGCGCAAGCCTCGACATCGGCTATTTTGCTCAGGCGCACGAAGACCTCAACCCCGAACACACCCTCATCGAAGAAATCGAGTCGGTCGCTCCGGGCATGCTTATCGCCGAAATCCGCAACTACCTGGCCCAATATATCTTCACCCGTGACGACGTTTTCAAAAAAGTGGCTGTACTTTCTGGTGGCGAGCGCGGCCGCCTGGCATTGGCAAAACTAGCCCTGGGCGACGCCAACCTATTGCTGCTCGACGAGCCAACCAACCACCTCGATATTCCAGCCCAGGAAATTCTACAATCAGTGTTGGCCAATTTTCAGGGAACCATCATTCTTGTTTCCCATGACCGTTATTTAATCAACACCCTGGGGACTCAAATTTGGGAAATAGACAAAGACGATGCCAGCCTCGATGTTTTCCAGGGAACCTACAACAAATACCGAGACCACCAAAAAGCCCCCGATGAAAGCGACTCCCCCAATGAGGACAGGCAAAACCTGAAACAAAAATCTTATCGTCAAGCCCGCGCCGCCAAGAACCGCGCCCAATCCAAAAATCGCCGCCGCAAAGCCCGCGTCCAAGAAATCGAAACCCGCGTCACCGAGCTAGAGACTCAGATAGCAAAAATCAGCGCTCAATTGGCCCAGCCTCCCGACAATCCCGAAAAAGTTCATCGCCTGGGAAACGATTACGTGGAAATCCAAAACGAACTACAAGCACTGATTGCCGAGTGGGAGCAACTACTACAGTTGGACTCAAGTCCTTCGGCAATTACACGCATACGGGAAGTGAGTAAAAGGTCTCAGGAGACAGTTGATTAGGAATCGGTGGATCAGGAATCAGTAGATCAGTGGATTAGGGATCAAGTATTGGTGAGCAAGTATCTTCGATGTGCGAAGGTTTCCTGACCGAGCACCTCTCACTATCAACGCAAAGACGCAGATGCGCAAAGATTGGATGTTTGAGACAATTTCATCATTTCGGCTACTTGCTGCTATCTAATTCCTCAAGCATTTCTATATTGCGCTTCAGGCTGCGAAAACGCATAAATAGGCTGACCAAATAGATCGACATCACGCCAAAAAGTACGCCATAACCAGCGATCATATAATCGAACGTATCAGGGGTGGATTGTTCTAAGAACGTCATAATTATTTCTCCGATTGGTAATAGTAATGATTTTCGCAATGCGCCCCCGTCACGCCGGATGTGCAGGCGAATAAATTCGCCGCTGGTGTGCAAAACCGACCTGCGTCGGTTTCGATTTCAATCGATCTAGCCAATTATCTTCAACCGCAATTGCTCGACCTTTGCCTCCAGCTTGCCTATCCGGATACGATGCCAGAGCAGATCAGCAAATAGCACCGAGAATGTGAACAGGCCGAAAAAGAAGGTCGTCTGCATCTGGCCGGTCATGCTGAAACCGCTCCCCGCGCTGGGGTCACTGCTCCCAACAACCACGGGGTGAATGGTGCGCAGCAAGCGGATTGAGATGAAAGTCATGGGAACGCTGAGAAACCCCAGGATCGCGTAAACAGCTCCAAAGCGCGCCCGTCGGTCGGGGTCTTCGATGCCCTGGCGAAGCATCATATAAGCAGCATAAATCAGCTCGACGATGGCCGCTGTCGTCAGTCGCGGGTCCCACGTCCACCATGTGTTCCAAATAGGGCGCGCCCAAATTGATCCCATAATAATAGCAGCGAAGAAAAAGACCAGGCTTATTTCAATAGCTGCTAATCCAGCAATATCATACTTCGGCTCTTGTTTTGCGAGAAAAAGCACCCCCGCAACGGCAGCGGCCATAAAACCCAACATACCCACCCAGGCCGCGGCGACATGAAAGTAGAATACCTTTTGCACCATGCCCATGACGCGCTCCATCGGCGCGTAGAAAAAGACCAACAAAACGGCGATTACAAATAAAATAATCGTGATAATATCGAGAATGGATAGAAAGCTGGGTTTTGATTGCATAAACAATCTCCTTATTCGTAACCGCTCACTCCTCACCCCCCTCAATCCCCCCGCCACGGGGGGAAGCTAAAAAACTCTCCCCCCGCAGCGATGGGGACAAAAAAAATCAGCGAAAATCCACTTCATCCGCGTAATTCGCGTTCTATTTTTCCGGGGGGTTGAACGCTTACCCTTATTCCTCCACAACAAAATCAAAAACCATAAAAGCAATAGCGATGAATACTATATCGTAAACGATGAGCAAATCAATCCAATTGCGCACGTCGCTAAATGCTAAACCTTCTAAAAAACCACCACTGGCCTTGACAGCGGCGATCAGCACAGGAATCGCCATAGGGAAAAGCAAAATTGGCAGCAGGATGTCACGGGTGCGGGTTTGCACCGTCATTGTGGCCAGCAATGTGCCCACGGCAACGTAACCAATCGAGCCGAGCAAAATTACCAACAGCAAGCCAGGGTGAAACAAATTGGTGTTATAAAGCAGGCTATAAATTGGCAGGACAATAAACTCCACCATCAACATGAAAACCAGATTGCTGATAGCTTTGCCAAAATAGATGGCACTGCGATCCACGGGAGCAAGCAGCAGACCGTCCAAACAACCGCGGTCTTTTTCGATAGCCATAGAGCGGTTCAGACCCAATGTTCCGGCGAAGGCGAAAGTAGCCCACAAGACCCCAGATGTCACACTGGAGCGCGCTTGCGCATCCAACTCCAAAGCAAAATTGAAAATCAATATCACCAATAAGGAAAAAATCAGCATAGCTGTGAACAACTCGCGGCTGCGCCATTCGGCAGCGATGTCTTTCCAAACAACGGCCCAAAGGGCGCGCAAAAATTTGTGGCCTGGTTGGTCGTCAGACTGAGGCATTCCAGCTTTCATTTCAGCCATTGCCCCTCCCCGCTCACGGCTTTTCGATAAAACGCCAGTAAATTATCAGTCGTATTCATATCATTTCGCTGTGCCGAAGCGACAATCTTACCGTGCGAAAGCACATCGAACCGAGAGGCAAGCTCAGCAACGCGAGCCAGATCGTGGGAAGTCATCACCACGGTTCGTCCGCTGGCGGCTACATCTCGCAAAACTGTATCGAGCATAACACAAGCATCTTGATCGAGGCCAGTGTGCGGCTCGTCGAAAAGCATCACTTCAGGATTGTGCAGCACGGCGCGGCCAATTGCCAAACGCTGCTGCATCCCGCGGGAGAAAGTTCGCACCAAATCCCGACGCCGCCGCTCTAGGCCGACCATTTCCAGCACATCATCAACACGAGATGAGAGCTTGGGAACAGCGTACATGCGCCCGTAGAAGCGCAGATTCTCTTCGGCGGTCAAATTACCATAGAGCAAGGGTTGATGCGTAACCACGCCCAAACGGCGGCGCACTGCCGCGGCCTGATCGGGCAAGCGATACCCGGCAATATAAACTTCACCCGCAGCCGGTCGCGAGAGCGAAGACAAAATCCGCAAGAAAGTAGTTTTCCCGGCCCCATTCGGCCCCAGCAAGGCCACAAACTGCCCAGATTCGACATCGAAATCCAGGCCGTTCAACACAGTTTTTGGACCGAAACGTTTGACTAACTTCTTGACGGTGATCATGGGGGATTGGTATATTGGTGAAATGGTGAAATGGTAAACTGGTAGATTGGTAGGTTGGTAAGTGTGCACTCAAGAATTGTCATTCGTGTGCTGGCTCGCCGGGAGCTGAACCGCCCGGCCCGGCTGCTTCAGCACCGGGCGGTAGATTGGGTGATCCATCGAATAAATTCGAGGCTGGTGTGCGAAATCCACCTGCGTGGATTGGTGTGGATTGGTGTGGATTGGTGGCCGGTCTCCATAAAGATTGCTGGAGCCGGTCTCCACATAGAGATTGCTGGAGCCGGTCTCCTGACCGTGCGACGCTATTTACCGATCATCAATAACCTGCTGCAA
>JAYELX010000286.1:0-2910 GCA_034717875.1 Chloroflexota bacterium
ATCTGCACCCGGGAAAGACCGCGACTTTTCCTCCGTACAAATCGACAAAGTTGACCAATCCGGTGCGATAGAATTGGCGACAGCGACATTGATTCAAAATGACTACAAACTGATCTGGTATTTTGGCTACGAACAAATCAAACCCAACCTGGAACTGATCGAACTGTACAACATTGCCGAAGACTCCGAAGAACTGAATGATCTATCTACGCAACGAAAAGACATCGCCGACGAATTCCTGGCAATCTTAAAGTCCAAACTTAAAACGTTGGATCAATCCTATCATGGATAAGCTATTCCAGCAATTCCAGATATGGTTCGGATAGCGAAGGTCTCACGACCGAGCGATCTCGATGGTTCATGGTTCGGTCAGGAGACCTTCACCATCGAGATGTCACCGCTGAACTTCTGAGGGTCTTAAAGCAAAAAGTAGCCACGATAAACAAAACAATGAAACCATCTTTCACTCGTCGTGATTTTCTCAAATTTGCCAGCCTTTTGTCTTTGAGTTGCGCCTTGCCACCAACGGTGACCAGTTTGAGTGCAGAAAACCAGCCACAGTTCGAGAATGTACTCATTCTCGTTTTCGATGCCTGGTCGGCGGCAAATATGTCTTTGTACGGTTATCAACGCGAGACAACGCCTAATCTTGAACGCCTGGCGGATAAGGCAATTGTATACCACAACCATTATGCCGGCAGTCACTATACAACGCCGGGCACAGCTTCGCTGCTGACAGGTACAACTCCGTGGGTCCATCATGCTTTTGATCTTCATGCTAAGTTGGAAGATCATCTGGCGGAAAGAACGATTTTCGACGCTTTTTCACAATACCATCGCCTGACATATACGCATAACCCACTGGTACAGGCATTGTTGAAGCAATTTACCGCTGATATCGACGAACTTACTCCCAGAGAGCGTCTCTTCTTCGAAAGCGATCCACTCTTTGCTACTTTGTTCGACAATGATTTTGATGCCGCTTCAGTCAGCCGGAATCAGGCCTTCAGGCAAAAGGATGATGGTTTCTCGTACTCCCTTTTCCTTGCCAAGTTGTATGAGAATCACAAGCGTAGAAGCACAAAAAAGGTCGCAGAATATTTTCCCCGCGGGGTGCCCGGTCAAGGTGGCTTGGATTTCTTTTTGTTGGAAGATGCGATTGACTGGATCATGAGCATAACCGAAAGTACGAGCCAACCTTTTTTGGGATACTATCATCTTTATCCGCCTCACAGCCCTTACCATACCCGCTTAGATTTTATTGATACTTTTGCCCACGATAACTACAAATCAACACCTAAACCTAAGCATTTCCTCAAGGGAATTTCCGCTAAGGGGAGTGTCGATCAACAACGACGTTGGTACGATGAGTTTGTCCTATACGTGGATTCTGAGTTTGCCAGACTGTATCATGAGTTAGAACAAAACGGAATTTTAGAAAACACTTGGCTGGTATTAACCACAGATCACGGTGAAATGTTCGAACGCGGTATCATGGGGCATTTAACACCCGTTTTTTATCAACCTATTATGCGTGTGCCGCTGCTGATTTTCCCCCCCGGTCAAGAATCCAGAGTTGATGTTTACGATAATACCAGCGCCATTGACTTGCTCCCCACCCTGCTGCATGCAACGGGACAAAGCATCCCCGGTTGGGCGGAGGGAAAGGTCATCGCTCCATTTTCGGAATCCACATCGAGCGAGACTGATGACATCTCGTCTATCCAAGTCGAATTTGCAGATAAAGATGGAAACGTGTTAGTGGCAACGGCCATGTTGATCCGAGGTAATTACAAACTGATCTGGTCTTTTGGGTATGAACAGATCGACGAAGGAGAATTGATCGAACTCTATAATATTGCTTCAGACCCTGAAGAGTTACACGATCTATCTAGGCAACGAAAAGACATCGCCGACGAATTCTTGGCGATATTAAAAATCAAACTACAAAAGTTGTAACCGTCTAACGAAGCTGCGCCTTGCTTTGCCACACGGTGTGCACCCATTTGGTGTGCCTGCGGCAAAATCGACAAGATTTAACGCAGAGGCGCAGAGGCGCAGAGACGCGGAGAAAAACAATTAAAAACTCTGCCTTTGCATCTCTCCGACTCCGGGTTAAAATATTTTTGAGTTTCGACGTAAAAAACTTGTCTCATCTGCGCCGAAGGTGTGCAGAGCAAAAGAATTTTACCCTTTAAGGGGTTCAGGCAAATCGAATAAATTCGACGCCAAACTATAGATAATGAAACCATCTTTCACCCGACGTGATTTCCTCAAATTTGCCAGTTTACTTTCTTTGAGTTATACCGTGCCGCCAGCTATGAAAAAGCTACGATCCAATGATAGGGCCAGCAAGAATGTACTCATTCTCGTCTTCGATGCCTGGTCTGCGGCGAATATGTCTTTATATGGCTATCAACGCGAAACAACGCCTAAACTTGAACGCCTGGCGGAGAAGGCGGTTGTATATCACAATCATTATGCCGGCAGTCATTACACCACACCAGGAACAGCATCACTTTTAACCGGCACAACCCCCTGGACACACCACGCTTTCGATGTCAACGCCACTGTTGAAGAATATCTGGCTCAAAAATCAATTTTCCATGCTTTTCCACGGCATCATCGTTTGGCTTATTCACACAACGCCTTCGCTGACACACTGCTGCGCCAATTCATCGCAGCCCTTGACGCCTACACGCCCTGGGAACGCTTATATTTCGAGAACGACGCTGTGTTTACATCAACCGTCAGGAATGATCTCGATATCGCTGCGATCAGCAAAAATCGCGCCCTGCGGCAGCAAAACGATGGTTTTTCGTACTCGCTTTTTCTTTCAAGGCTTTATGAAGCCTACAAAATGAAAAGAATGACCAGAATTGCGGCCAATTTTCCGCGCGGCGTGCCCGA
>JAYELX010000287.1:0-2908 GCA_034717875.1 Chloroflexota bacterium
ATGAAGGCCGAGCCTAATGCTCCCCCGGCAACGAGGTTGAACAATGTCTCCGCAACGCGGTTGGCCGCGTTGAAGGCGTCCATGCTGGGGCTGGTGCCAAAAGCATCCGCCACGAGAATCTGGCGCACCAATCCGGCCAGTTGACTGAAAATAAAGGCGCTCATCACCAGCCCGGCGGCGCGGGCGATTTGGCGGTTTGCAGAGGGGATTTCTGTACTCATGGGTGGGATTATATCATTTGGTGGGAATTATATAGTAGGTGATGAAACCAGATGACAGTCACCTACAAATTCGATTTACATCCTAAATCATCTTGCCAACCATCGTGTTTTCTGTGACAAGACGCTTTCGCAGGTGACAGTCACCTCACGCAAAATTTTTTATCAGCTACCTTTTTACCACTAGCTATCATTTTAGTACACACTGGTACTTTTTATGCGTTGCGTTTTTGTTTAGTTCATGCTAGACTTCTATATGTATAATCGATTGTGTATAAACATCCTGCGCGTGTTTTTTTGCGCTAAGTAAAATCCTGATGGTTACAGCTTTTAGAAAAGGAGGTGGTTCTTAATTAGCCAATATCGTGTTTTTTAATTAACAGTATTGTTAACCTAAATCAAAATAAGGAGAATGAAGACAAATGAAATTTAAAAGAATCCTATGGATATTGATTACTCTCGTGGTTACATCCTCTGTACTTCTAGCGGCTTGCAAGCCAGCTACCCCTGAAGTTGAAGAAGAAGTTGCAGTTGAGGAAGAGGCTGAAGCTGAAGAAGCTGAAGAAGAAGCTGCCCCTGAAGAGGCTTTCAAGGTTGGCTTGGTGACGGACGTTGGCGAAGTCGACGATAAATCCTTCAACCAGTCTGCTTGGGAAGGCGTTCAGATGGCCACTGAAGAACTTGGCGCTGAAGTTGAATATATCGAGACCAAGGATGCCAAGGACTATGGCGCTAACATCGCTCTCTTCGCTGAAGATGGCTATGATGTTATCGTGACCGTTGGCTTTGCTTTGGGTGAAGCAACCGGCATTGCCGCGGCTGAATATCCCGACATTGATTTCATTGGTGTGGATCAATTCCAGGTTGAGGCTGCTGACAATGTTGCTGGATTGATTTTCCCCGAAGATAAGTCTGGCTTTATGGCTGGTGCTCTGGCCGGTTTACTCACCGAGACCAACACCGTGGCCGCTGTTTTGGGTACAGACCTAGTTCCCCCAGTTGTGGCTTTCAAAGAGGGTTACGAGTCTGGCGTTGTTTATGCTAACCCCGAGGCTGAAGTTATTTCCACGTACCACCCCGGTGGTATGGATGTAGCCTTCACCGATCCCGAGTGGGGCGCAACCACAGCCAAACAGGCTGTTGACAACGGCGCTGATGTTGTCTTTGGCGCTGGCGGCAAGACTGGTAACGGCGCGTTGATCGAGGTTGCCGGAAACGAAGGTCTGTACTGCATCGGCGTTGATACCGATCAGTGGGGCACCGTGCCTGAGGCACATGCCTGCCTGGTTTCAAGCGCAATGAAACTGATTACCCCTGGTGTGTTCGATCTGGTCAGTTTGTCGAAAGAAGGCAGCTTCCCCTCTGGAAACTACGTGGGTGAATTTGGTCTGGCTCCTTTCCATGATTTCGACGACGCCATTTCTCAGGACATCAAAGATCAACTAGCTGAGATTCGTACAGCGTTGCTCAATGACGAAATCGACACGGGTTATCCACCTGAGGAAGAAGAAGTTGTTACCCTGGGCACTGAAGAAAACCCCATCGTTTGGGGCGTTGTTCCTTCTGGTGAGACCGAGCGAGTCGTCTCCGGTTTCGAAGAAGTTGCTGCTCTGATTTATGAAGAGACTGGTCTGGTTATCGAACCTTTCGTGGCCACCGAGTATGCTGGTGTGATCGAAGCAATGTGCAGTGAACCCGCCAAGGCCCACATGGCCTCTTTGGCGACCTTCGCTTACATCCTGGCAGCTGACAATGGCTGCGCAGAAGCCGCCTTAGTAGCTACTCGCTTTGGAAGCGCTGTCTATAATGGGCAGATCTTCGTACGCGCTGACAGCGGCATCGAATCGATTGAAGACTTGGCCGGCAAGACTTTCTGCCGCTCCGACCCCTTGAGCACAAGTGGTTGGATCATTCCCAGCATCACCATGAAAGCCGCTGGAGTCGACCCCGACACCGACCTGACTCAGATTGTCGATGCTGGTTCCCACGACGCATCCGTTGCAGGCGTTTACAATGGCGACTGTGATGCCGGTGCTTCCTACGTGGACGCTCGCGGCCGCATCGAGGAAGATTACCCCGATGTCATGGACGTGATCACGGTTATTAATATCTCTGCTGATATCCCCAACGACGGCGTTCAGTTCGTCGCTGGCTTCGATGAGGATATACAGGCCCAAATCGTGGATGCACTCCTAGCTATTGCCGAAACAGAAGCAGGCCAAGCCGCTCTCGACACCGCTTATCAATGGGGCGGTCTCGAAGCACATGATGATACTTTCTATGATGCCTTCCGCCAGGTTCTGGATGCTGCTGGCGTATCCCCCGAAGACTTGTAGACAGTTTTTCCCAACGTTTTATTGAGCGAGAGGACGCAAGTTGTCCTCTCGCTTTTTTTGTTGGTGCGAAAGGGAGAGAAGGTTGTTTCTTCCCCCACCTCAATCCTCCCCCGAAGGGAGAGGAGGTTGTTCCTGCCCCCACCTCAGTCCTCCCCCGATTGGAGAGGAGGTTGTTTCTTCCCCCACCTCAATCCTCCCCCAAAGGGAGAGGAGGTTGTTCCTGCCCCCACCTCAGTCCTCCCCCGAAGGGAGAGGAGGTTGTTCCTACCCCACCTCAATCCTCCCCCGAAGGGAGAGGAGGTTGTTCCTGCCCCCACCTCAGTCCTCCCCCGATTGGAGAGGAGGTTGTTTCTT
>JAYELX010000288.1:0-2907 GCA_034717875.1 Chloroflexota bacterium
CAATGGGAACTGAAAGGGTGGCTCAGGAAAGATCCAAAGCGAGATAACGCTCGCTACATCACCGATACGTTAGCTGCAAAATTGTCAAACCGTCAAACCGGTCAAACCGCGTCAAACCGGTCAAACCGCGTCAAACCGGTCAAACCATCGAATGAGAAAGGATAGTCATGAAATCTAGCACTCGCATGCTTTGGTTCGAAGATGATAAAAAAGCCACCCCGCTGCAAGCGGCAAAAAATGCGGGCCGATACTATCACAAAAAGTATAGCCAAGTTTCCACGCTAATAGCCTTACCCGAAGACCGAAATGTAAAAAAGGAGTAATACCGATGAAGAAAGTATACATACCATCCACTGTTGGAATAGGCAAAACTGATCTTGGTGCTCTCACCATGGGCGATTTCAGTAAAGGCCACCGCACTGAAACCCCTCACAAGGTTGTATGGGCGCAAACATCAAGCTATCTTGTTGGCCCCAATGTGGCTGAATTCACCGACCCGTTCGAAAGCCTCAACTTTCAGCGTTTCTCAGATGGTCTAGGCATGCGCGCTTTGACCTACGCGTCGCTGGGCTTGTTGTTAGGTGGCGGAGAACATACTGTCTCGATCATGGCAGGGTTGCCTGTTGAGGTGCTTGAGGACACTACATTAGCTGATCGAACCAAACGAAACCTACGCGACTGGCTGGAAGGCGAACATGTGTTCTCGGTCGATGGAGTAGAAATAACCGTCAGAGTTCGTCGCGTTGCCACCATGCCCCAACCAGCAGGCACGTTCTTCGCTTGGGGGCTGAACGATCAAGGTACATGGGCCAAAACCGAAGCTGATTTTGATGCCACAGTAGCCATTTGCGACGTAGGTTTCAACACTCTGGATGTGTTTGCCTTGAAAGGGGGGAAGATACTGCGCCGTCTTACTGGCGGAGATACGGCTGGGATGCGCAGAGCGATTGAATTTCTTTTAACCGCCCTGGAAAATCAGTATGATGTCGAATACTCATTGCATGAAGCCGATGAATTCATTCGTGAGGGCAACCCGGTAATCAGCAATATCTCTGGGAAAATCGACCTGACTGATCTGATAACAGATGCCAAGAATAGAGCTGGGGATGGGATCATCACGTTTCTGGACGAACACTGGGGCAACGGGCGACGATTCGATCATATCATTTTCACTGGGGGCGGAACTGCGGCATTGAAAGGCAACCTGCTGCAAGCATATCCCCTGGGGTACATAATGCCTGATCCAGTAACAGCCAATGCCGTGGGCCTGGCCCGCTACGGGCAGCGTGTTTTCGACACCGACGTCGTTGGCCTTGATCCTGGCTTTGGTGGCTTCAAGGCTGTGAGTCTGTAGATGGTTGCATGTTGCTACCATGTTGGTACCAACATGGTAGCAAGTAGGAGTTTGCATGTCACAAATAGTACAGTTGCATATCCGTCTTTACCCTGATCGTGACCAGAGGCTTATTGCTTGGTTCAAATCTCTGCCTGATAGTTACGGAGCAAAAACCGATGCAGCTAAAAGGATGTTGAAAGCAGGCGTTGTTGCAATGGAGGATAACCCCGGCGTCAAGTCTTCTGCTCACACGGTGCTTGATGCGGGCAAACTGCAAAGTTTGATCACTCAGGAGATCACAGAGGCGTTACCGGGCGAACTGCTGCCCGCTATTCGCCAAATAGTTCAAAATGTAGTTCACAGTGAACTTGCAAATGTTGAATTGACCAGCAATAATCCCACAAGTCCGGATAAGGATAGCGGTATCGAAGATAATCTCGACGCCATGGGTGATTTGCTGGTGGATCAGAATTTATGAACACTCTCGGAATCACAGCAATGCTCTGGTTTGAAGAAGACGAAGACGCGTCGGCCATGCAAACGGTCAAAAACGCGGCTAAACGCTATTACTCTAAATATGATCACGTCCCTACCCTGGTAGAACTACCGCCACAGTGGGAGCAATACGCAGATGAAATCGAAGAGCAGCTCGACGGTTTGAGAGTGTCAGTCAGTAAGATGATCCAGCCTCGGACCGTGGCTGTCACTCACGAAAAACAATCACTATCCTAGGAGAATAAAAATATGGCTAAAGTAATCATCATTCAAGACGGCAGTCTCGAAAACATATATGAAAAGACAATGGATTACCTATATGCAAAATACCACTCATACCTATCCAATCTTCTCGACTTTTCTATGTCACCTGAGGAGCAAAGCCGCCAGGGATATTATGAGCGGCTGGCTGCTGACATTGCGGCAGATGCCGATGTAAGCGGTGACGTGGTGGTGTAAGGAATTAGTTGGATAGTTTAGAAGACGATTAGTAATGGCGACTTATATTGTGTGTAGAAACGCGGGAATGGTATGCTGAAGACCATGGCCAGCTTCAACAGTTTCAAGCACATTATAAAGCCCTATCAATAAGGAGCAACATGACAACACGAATAGACGTAGACAAATTACTGGCCCAAACCGACATCGTCGCACTGGCCAATAGCCTGGGCGCGGAGATCAAGAAAAAAGGCCACGAATGGCGCGGAATCTGCCCGATTCATGGCGGCGATAACAAGACTGCGTTTCGGGTGTATACCGACAACGATAACCGCGAGCGTTGGTATTGCTACACTGGTTGTAATACTGGCGGCGACGCTATCGATTTGATAAGGCAAACCGAAAATCTGGATTTTATCGGTGCTGTCGAGTGGCTTGCTGATTATGCCGGTGTTGCCGTCGAAGATATCGGCATGACGCCAGAAGCTGCCAAGGCGTATGAGCAGAGGAAATTGCGAACCGACGTGCTCACCCTGGCAGCACAATACTTTGCCCAGCAACTCTGGTTGAAGGGGGGACAGCAATGCCTGACATACGCGCGCTCACGCGGCTTCGATGATGATGCTCTGGTCATGGCG
>JAYELX010000289.1:0-2900 GCA_034717875.1 Chloroflexota bacterium
CAACAGCAAAAAATGCTCATTGCAATGATAAACAAGCTCATCGAGGCCCAAGATGCACCTATCCGTTCCGAAACAATCTCCGATATTGTGACCCGGATGACGGATTATGCTCAATATCATTTTTGGACTAAAGAAAAATTAATATTGGTTCCTTACTATACTCAGCTCCCCGGTCAAGGCGCGGGTCGCTCGCAAGAAGATTCTCGGGGATAGTCAAGTTTTCGCGCAGCAGGCCAACAATCATCGCACCTGCCATTATGCTAGAACCGATAAAAGCAATTTTTAGTGTTGACATACGGTTTCCCATTTTTTACACTAAATTGGAGGTTACTGAAAGTTGCTGGAGTAGAACGCGGACAACACGGACCAAGTGGATTGATGCGGATTTTTTGGATTATAGAATCCGTGGAATCCGTGTCCAATTTCTAGTTTCGCCTATTCAGCAACAGGTCTATTGAATATTGAAAACGCGTGTTGACAACACCCCACGTCCGCGCTATAATATTTTCGGATTTTTCGTATTCTTCGTAATTTTCGGAGATTTAAATGAGTAAAAAACTAACCCGTCGTCAGCAAGAATTCCTCAACCAGTTCCTGGATTTTTACCGGGAAATGGAAGCGCCAATCCATTACGTTGCCCTGGCCGAACATCTTGGCATTGGCAAAATCACAGCTTATGAAATGCTGCGCCTATTGGAGGATCGCGGACTTGTGCAGTCGGAGTACCACCTCCCCAGTGGGGCGCGCGGGCCGGGACGTTCCACCGTGCTCTTCCAGCCAACTGCGGAGGCCGCCCGTTTGCTATCCGATCTGGCCGGCGATCCTCCCGAGAACGAGGATTGGGAGGCGGCCAAGAAACATATTTTACAGCAATTGCGGGAGGGTAAAGCGGCTGGTTACGATGACTTGTTAGCCGATCTTTTAGCCCGTATTCCCGAACGTAACTCGCCGCTGATCTACCTGACAGAAATGATCACTGCCACGCTGCTGACTTTGGGCGCATTGCGAGACTCTGCGGAGAGCAGCGGGTTGGCCGGACGTCTGCGGCGCGTCGGCCTGCCCGGCGAGATCGGATTGAGCGCTTTGGGCGGGGTCAGTGTTGCTCTCTCGATGATGGAACGCGTCAACCGGCGCGTGGCATCTTTTCTGCTGGCTCAAGGCGGGAAGTACCACAGGATGTTTTCTCAACTCGGCGAGGAAAACCGCCGCCGCTTGAGCGACTTCGCCCGCGAGGCCGCCAAGATCGTCAGCGGCTAGTTTTTTTATCGAATTGTTTCGTTTTTTTCAAAATGAGTCCAATAATTATGAGTAAAACCACGGTTGGCCCCCAAAAAATCAGTAAAACACAAACTGTGCTGAGCAAGTTCTTTCTAAAGATGACCGGCTGGAAAGTGGAAGGCAGAGTCCCAGATATCCCCAAATTTGTCGTCATTCTGGCGCCGCACACTTCCAATTGGGATCTGCCATTCATATTGGCAATTATGTATGTGCTAGGTGTCAGACTAAACTGGTTTGGTAAGAAAGAGATTTTCCGCTGGCCGGTTGGAGGTTTTTTCAAATGGTTGAGTGGGATTCCTATCGATCGGAGTACGCGGCAGAATATGGTACAGCAAACTGCGCAAAAAATTCAGGGGTACGAGCAGATTGTCGTAGGTCTCTCCCCGGAAGGGACGCGCAGCCAGGCCGGGTATTGGAAGACCGGTTTTTACTATATCGCTCATGAGGCGCAGGTGCCAATTGTATTTGCCTACCTGGATTACGCCCGCAAGGTAGGCGGCTTTGGCCCGATGATGATGGAAACCACGGGCGATATCGAGGCAGATATGAAAATGATCCGCGGGTTTTACAATGGCATCACCGCCAAATATCCCCACGAGACCGGGGAAATCGCCATCCGGCCGCGGGTGGTAGATTGATATGTAGGAAATCCATACCCTTGAACTTAGCCCACTCATCAGTACCCATATTGGGCCGGGAATCATTGGTTTGGCTGAATACAATGAATAACTTAATCAAATTTTCAACTAAACAAGGTGTCTTCTCAAAAACAGGGGATATCTCCAATATCTTTTCCCCAAATTATTGAGATAAATACCAAACAAATACAAGAAAAGGAGAATTACAATGCGTACAATGATAGAACGAGGTTTATTAACAGGAATCGGCCTGCTCTCTCTGACCCATGAGAAGGCCAATGAGATTGTGGATGATCTGGTTCAGCGCGGCGAGGTGCAGCGCGATGAAGCCAAAGATATGGTGGACCGTCTGATCAAACGCGGCGAGGAAGAACGCAAATCCCTTCGTAAGTTGATCCGCGACGAGGTGGCTAAGGGATTGGATGGGCTAGACCTGGTGACCAAGAAGGATATCCAGAAACTGTCCAAAAAAATAGATGCCCTGAGTAAAGAAGCATAAAAACAATCAGAGACATACCGGTGAAACCGATGGATTTCCTACTCCCACTCATCTATGTTCACATCCTTCCGTCACATCCGCAGCCTGAAGCGCTACCGCCGCATCATCACCGTGCTGACGCGGCATGGCTTTGGTTCGGCTCTGGAATTTCTTCAAGTAGACCACCGCCTCTCCCTGCCCCGCCGCCTGCTGAAACAGAAGCCGGCCTCCCGTTTGTCGCCTGCTGAACATTTGCGCCTGTCCCTGGAGGAACTTGGCCCCACCTTTGTCAAACTGGGGCAAATCCTCAGCACCCGCCCCGATCTGGTTCCGCCGAATTTCATCACCGAGTTAGCTAAATTGCGGGATACTGTCCCCCCCGCGCCCTGGGAAGACGTGCAGGCCCTGCTGGCCGAAGAATGGGAGCAGGAACACGATCAGATATTCGCGAGCATAGAACCCAGCCCCATCGCTGCCGCATCCCTGGCTCAAGTCTACGCCGCCAC
>JAYELX010000290.1:0-2891 GCA_034717875.1 Chloroflexota bacterium
ACGCTAACTACGGCCTCGCCAATATGAGGCTGCAATGTGTCGATTAAACATGTAACGAAAAGTTGAATGGTTTGTGTCATTGGGACGATGGGGGAGGTAGAAAAACACATCTGCTTGTTTTGCTTCCCTCGTATTGTATCGCTCGCGCCAGAATGATGCAAGAGAACTTGGCAGAGTGAGTGCACACGGTGCGGCAAAGCGACAGGCTGGATTTTAGGCCGAAAGCCTTAGCAATATTAGCCCTGGCATTTCCCGAAGGGACGCAAAGCGATGCCTGGGCGGGCGTCGGATACCCGCACTCTGGCTCGGATCAAGTTTGCGTGCATTTTCACAGGGTGGTAAGATTCATCGCTGGCGAGCAATAATTTTTAGAAAATACCGCTTCGTAATGATAATTTATAACCTATGTGAGGTATATTAATGAAATCTTTTCGAGCTGAACCACAGAATCATTTTAGCTTGCCGCGCCGAATTAGCCGCCTCGGCGAGTTGGCCTACAATCTTTGGTGGACGTGGCATCCCGATTCCCAACGCTTGTTTTCGCGTATCGATAAAGAATTGTGGGAGCGAACTTATCACAACCCGGTACAATTTTTGCGCCAAGTCAAACGAGCCAATCTAAATGCTGTCGCCCAAGACCGTCATTATCTTGAATTCTATGATCGTATTTTCCGAAGGTACGATCGGTATATGCGCGCTGATAAAACCTGGTTTCTCGATCATCATGCTGATCGTATCAATCTGCCTACGGCTTATTTTTCTACCGAATTTGGCCTTCACGAAACGCTGCCGATTTACGCAGGCGGCTTGGGAGTGCTTTCAGGCGATCACTTGAAAGAGGCTAGTGATTTGGGATTGCCACTGGTCGCTGTCGGCTTTCTTTATACACGCGGGTACTTTTCGCAACATATCACTGAAGATGGATGGCAGGAAGCGCGTTACCAGCGTTTGCATTTCGAAGATTTTCCTGTGATGCCCATCGTGGACGATAGTAATACTCCCTTGACTGTGTCCATTGAGCTGCCGGGGCGGGAAATCCAGGCTCGCTTGTGGGAAATCCACGTGGGGCGGGTGCCTCTTTATTTGTTGGACTCTGATGTGGATGGAAATAATGCCGCAGACCGTGAATTGACCGCCCGCCTCTACAACAGCGATTTGGAAGCGCGCATCTCTCAGGAGATCATTTTAGGCGTGGGAGGCGTGCGTGCATTGCGTGAGCTTGGATATAATCCCTCTGTGTGGCACATGAACGAGGGACATTCTGCCTTCATGGGGCTGGAGCGAACACGTGAGATGGTGGCTTCCGGTCATTCCTTCCAAGAAGCCAAGGAAAAGGTACGGGAGACAACGGTTTTCACGACTCACACACCGGTACCGGCAGGGAGTGACGAATTCCCACTTTGGTTGATCGATAAATATTTCTCTAATATGTGGCCCAAGCTGAATCTGGATCGAGAGAAATTCATCGATCTAGCCCGTCGCGAACAATCTTGGGGCCAAACCTTCAGCATGCCTTTGTTGGCATTCCGCTTTTCCGAACGCAGAAATGGTGTTTCTGAACTGCACGGGCAAGTCGCCCGCAAAATGTGGCATTTTTTGTGGCCCGATCGCCGGGTTGAGGATGTGCCCATCACTCATATCACAAATGGTGTTCACACTGGCACCTGGTTGGCACGCCGCTTGGATCATCTCTATCGTCAATACCTGGGGCACGACTGGAAAGAATACATCGACGACCCCGGTCTTTGGGAGGGCGTGGAAAATATCCCCGATGAAGAATTGTGGACGGTGCGGAGACACCTCAAACGCAAGATGGTTTTTTATATACGTGAACGTGCCCGTGAACAATGGACAAAAGAAGGCATCCATCCCGTTCAGGTAGTTGCTTCGGGGGCTTTACTGCACCCTTACGCCCTGACGATTGGATTTGCGCGCCGTTTTGCTACTTACAAGCGCGCCGACTTGGTGCTGCGCGACCTGGATCGATTGCTCGAGCTGATCAATCGCCCCAACTATCCGGTCCAAATCATTTTCGCGGGGAAAGCCCATCCCAACGATCATCCCGGCAAGATGCTGATTCAAAAAGTTTATCGCACCGTGAAAAAAGCCGAGAATGGCGGTCGGCTGGTATTTTTGGAAGATTACGATATGAACCTGGCGCGTTACCTGGTGCAGGGGGTTGATGTTTGGTTGAACACGCCGCGCCGTCCTAATGAGGCTTCGGGCACATCGGGGCAGAAAGCGGCCCTCAACGGGGTGCTCAATTTTTCCGTCCTGGATGGTTGGTGGCGTGAGGGATACAATGGCCATAATGGCTGGGCTGTTGGTGATGAAACCGGTTATGGCGATCCAGATATACAAGATCAGATAGATGCTGAGAGTCTCTATGGTGTATTGGAGAATGAGATCATTCCGCTGTACTATGACCGATCTGATGATGACATACCTCATGCCTGGATTGCCCGTATGAAAGAATCTCTTCGCACCCTATCGCCCGAGTTCAGCATGTGCCGGATGGTCAAAGAATATAACAACAAATTGTATCTCCCCGCTATTGAGGATTAGCACCGCTGGTGCGATTTAAAAAAGTGAGTTCAACAAAAAATCCCCATCACTGAGACGGGGATTTTTTATTTCAGTAAAACTCAGTGTTTTATGCGGGATGGTTCATAATTCTCTGAAAATTAGTTGACCCTTTGGCGACTCGCCGGTATGCGTGCGTTCCTACATTTTAGTAGCCAGGAAGGATTCTTGGCGGTATTTTTTCATCCAGGGACCAATACGTAACTCTGCGTCTCCATACGATGCGGCTGTGTCGATATGATTGACGCCATATTCCAACAGCACCTCCAAGGTGCGGTCGGCCTCGGCTTGAGCCACCTGGCTGAGTG
>JAYELX010000291.1:0-2886 GCA_034717875.1 Chloroflexota bacterium
TGTTCGCAGACGTTTTCGAGACGCATTATCAGCCCTGGGCCGCGGTCTGCGAATATGGCCCCGGTACGGAGGGGATGCCGCCGGAGGAGCCTGATGTTGATAATCCTTGTAGGGCGGAGGAGGGGGAGTGAATAGGCTGGCGAGTGGGTGCGCGAATGTGTCAGCGGCGAATGATGCCCGCCGTCCCGCGAATGATGCCCGTGAATGTTGCCCGCGAATGAATTGCGGGCTTGCCGAAGGCACACACCGTGAAAGCTTAAGTCGGCTCAAGCCGACTGGAAGGGCGCTGGTAGTTGGATTTATCCAACTTGAGCTTTCGCTTTGCGTGCCTGCGGCAAGCCGTGAATTTCAATTCACGGCAGAGCCGACTGACTACTGACACTGGCCGACACTTCAAATCACGCCACTGTCATAAAAGCCGTCAACGAATGGGGTAACGAATAAACGAATGTGGGTGCCGAAGTAATTCGTTTATTCGCTTTATATTCGTTGACGGTATCTAAACAGCGCCCGATTAATCGGGCTTGGCGAGCGGTTTTGAGATCATTTAGCCTCATTCATGAGGCGTTGTTTGGTAGCTGGGGGAGTTCATCCCCCAGTGTGCGCCGCCGGATTTATCCCTGTGTGGGAGGCGTGCTCGGACCCAACCGCGCCAACAGTCGCGAAATTTTCCTCAACTCCAGCCACCATTGTTCATGGGGGCGCTGGTGCTCTAAATCAACCATGCGTTGGAAGTCGCGCATATCATAATACTTGAATTGCCCCTGTTGCAAACCGATGAAAGAGCTGCGTTTGGACCCTTTGCTGCATTCGTCGATTAAGAAATCGATGCACAACCGGGCTAATCGGATGGCTTGAATGCGGTCGAAGGGGGATGGATTGCCGCCTTGCTGCTGATGTCCCAAAATGGCGGGGCGCACGTCAAAGATGTCGCGTCCCTCCTCCTCGAACAGGGAACACATAAAGCTGGTAGTATAAATTTGATTGGCGCATTCGTTGCGAATTATCAACCCCAAACGTTTTCCGATTTCGAATCCCCTGCTGAGGGTTGCCACATCCGCTTGTAAATCGTTTAACGTGACGCCCTCCTCGTGGATATAAACCCGTTCGGCACCGGTTGCCATGCCGCTCAACAAGGCCAGGTAGCCGCACCAATGCCCCATCACCTCCACGACGAAACAGCGGCGAGTAGCAACGGCGGATTGTTTGATTTTGTCGACCGCATCAATGATACTGTTAAGAGCTGTATCGGCCCCAATACTGAGTTCCGAGCCCGGCAAGTTATTGTTGATGGATGCAGGCAAACAAATCATGGGGATGTTAAATGCCGGGAAGTTGGGACGCTCCTTATATAATTTGTAAACTGATTCATACGCATCCCAGCCACCCACAATGAGCAAAGCATCGATTTGATTATTTTCGATGGTGCGAGCGATAGAATAAAGGTCGCTGCCTTGTGGAACCGTGCGGCTGGTGCCCAATTCAGAACCCCCCATAAAAGCCCATCCACTCGTGCTCATCCAGTTCAATTCCCTGACATCTCCCTCGATAAAGCCCTTGAAACCATTATTGATGCCCAACACAATATGGCCGCTATCCAACCCCAATCGGGTAATAGCTCTGGCGGCAGTATTCATGCCCGGAGCAGGCGCGCCGCCATTGAGGACAGCAATTCGGAAACGTTTTTGTGCGGGTGTGGGTGGATGCGGCAAAGCGCGCACCATGATTCTGAGAGCACGAAAAGCATCTGTGAAGCTGGAGCTGCGCAGCGACATTGCTTCTTTATAATCTTTCGCTGCGATTGCATCGGCAACGGCACGCGTCTTTTCCACGCACTCCATCAGTGGAAGTTTGACCACCCGATTTCCTTTGAACCCGATCTGTACCGGCTCGTCATCCGGGGTCGCTTTGATGATGGCATTGACCGCACCGTATCCCAGCATCGTGCCCAGGTTGCGGTCGAAGGCGCTGGGGCTACCGCCACGCTGAACATGGCCCAATACAGTCACGCGTACTTCTTCGTTTAGCCGCTCTTCCAACGCCCGGCGGACATCGCTGCTGCCAATGCGCTTGCCGTCTCGGTCGCGGGCACCCTCAGCCAATATGACGATGCTGTCACGGCGGCCGGCCTCACGCCCGGCCCTCAAGCGTTCCGCCATGACTGCTTCCCAGTTATCCACATCCGGTGGGCTTTCGGGAATCAAAACCCAATCGGCACCGCAGGCCAGTGCGCTCATCAAAGCAAGGTAGCCGCAATTGCGCCCCATCACTTTGACCACAAAAGTGCGCTGATGGCTGGCGGCAGTACTGGCGAGAGCATCCACGGCCTCGGTGATGCGATGTAAAGCCGTATCCGCACCGATGGTTATATCCGTGCCGTAAAAATCGTTGTCAATCGAACCTACCATTCCAACGATCAACAAGTCAGGATGAGCATCAGCATCTTCCTGGCTGATTTGGCCTTTTTTCGCCAATTCTGTGACCAATGATGGCCATTCCTGCCGAAAGATATTTGCACCGCTGAGCGATCCGTCACCACCGATGACAATCAAGCCATCAATGCCGCGTGCGATTAAATTGCGAGCAGCGGCCAATCGCCCCTCCCGCGTGCGGAACTCAGCACACCGGGCTGTACCAATCACAGTCCCACCGCGTTGAAGGATACCGCTGACCGAATCCCAATCCATCTTTCGGATACTGTCGCCGCCAACCACTAAACCCTGGTAGCCTTCGTAGATTGTATATACTTCCAACCCATGATTCAAAGCCGTCCTCACCACAGACCGCACGGCCGCGTTCATCCCGGGGGCATCGCCTCCACTAGTAAAAACTGCAATTCGTTTCATTGATTTTTGGACTCCTAATCTGGGCAAGCCAGGACCAAAT
>JAYELX010000292.1:0-2874 GCA_034717875.1 Chloroflexota bacterium
GGGGCGCAAACGTTCCTTACCATCCCTCCCCCCATTTTCGTCCCACAGCTTTATCGCGGGGCGCAAACGTTCCTTACCATCCCTCCCCCTATTTTCGTCCCACAGCTTTATCGCGGGGCGCAAACGTTCCTTACCATCCCTCCCCCCATTTTCGTCTCGCACGCTCTTGCGAGATGCAAATGGGGGGATTGAGGGGGGGGCAGTTTTGAATACAATTAGGAGATAAAAATGCCACGCCCACGTAGAAGCACCCCCAAAATCATGCTCCGGGCCGTAGAATTGAGGAAAGAACAAACCCCCGCCGAAAGAAAACTATGGGCACATTTGCGCGGAAAAAAGTTCAAAGGCGTAAAATTCAGAAGACAACACGCCATTGGCAACTATATTGTAGATTTCTGCGCGATCAAAGAAAAACTCATCATCGAACTTGACGGCAGCCACCACCTAGACCAAATTGAATACGATGAAGAAAGAACAGCTTATCTTGAAACGCAAGGATATAAAGTGATCCGTTTTTGGAATAGTCAGGTGATGAATGATGTTTCAGGAAGTATTATTGCGATAGAAAATGCTTTGGAATAAAAATACTAAACTACTCCCTCCGCTCCAAACCGCGCCAAATCGCATCTTCCCCGAAGCGTTGCTGTAGTTCAACGATAGTATCCTGCAAATTGCGCTCCTTCTTCACATCCTGATCCCACAACCCCAGTTGACGAGGCTGCTCGCCGATATTACTGACCCCCATCCCCAACAGGCGCACCGCCCGGCCCGATCTCCAAACCTGCTCGAAAAGCTGAATAGCCGTATCCGCAATCACGCCCTCATCCGCCGTGGGGCGGTCGAGAGTTGTTTGACGCGTCAAAGTAGTAAAATCTGGCCAGCGAATTTTGATATTGACAGTCCGAGCCGTGCGCTCGTGTTTGCGCAATCGCCGGGTCACATCTTGAGCCTGTTCCCGCAGCAAGTTGCGCAATACTTCACCATCGCTGGTGTCGTGACTGAAAGTATTCTCCCGACTGAAAGATTTGGCCTCCCGCTCGGTGACAATGGGACGATTGTCGATACCCTTTGCCCTACGAGCCAAATCCCAACCGAATTTCCCCAACCGTTTTTCCAATTGAATCTCTGGAATATAAGCCAAATCCCCGATCGTCTCCACCCCCATCCGAGCCAGCTTCTGGGCTGTTTTGGGACCAACGCCCCACAACATCTCCACCGGCAGCGGAGCCAGGAATTCAGCCTCATCCCCCGGCGGGACCACGGTCAGCGCATTTGGCGGAGTTCCCCCTTTTGCAGCCGCTTTGCCCACATCATTGGCGATTTTGGCGACCAGTTTGTTGGACGCAATCCCCAAAGAACAGGGCAAGCCCAAATCAGCCCTGATTTCAGTTTGTAATTTGCGCCCAATCAGCACAGCATTTTCCGGGAGATCAGAGACATCCAAAAAAGCCTCATCAATAGAAAGCTGCTCCACCTGTGATGTCAACACCCGCAGCCGCGTCATCACTTTTCGAGATGCCACTTTATAGGCCGAATGACGCGTAGACACAACCTTCAAGCCCGGGCAAATCTGCACAGCCCGCGCCATAGGCATGGCCGAGTGGACGCCGTACTGCCGGGCAGCGTACGAACACGATGCCACCACTCCGCGCCCGTCAGGGCTGCCGCCCACAGCAAAAGGCTTGCCGCGTAAACGGGGATCACGCTGCTCTTCCACAGCGCAGAAAAAAGCATCAAGATCAAGGTGGATGATAGAGAGGGGAGTTGGCATAGGTATGTAATAAATTACTGCCCAGTTTGCTGATAAATACAATAGCCAGCCTGATTATAAATAACTTCTAAAAAATCAACCTGATAGGGTTTCCAATCACCCAAAGCGCGCTCAGCCGGGCCCCAGAATACATAATCCACGTCAAACTCATGCAGCAAAGCCAGACGCTCATCGTCGGGAGTATCGGCCTGATAGAAACCCTCTACGCGCGGAGCAAGTTCGTCAAGGCCAACGCTCTCCGGCCCGTGTCCGATGACCACAAATGCCGGCGCCCAAGCCGGGAGGGCGTTGCCGGTCTCGTAAGATGACAACACCACAGCTTGGCTGCCTATCTTTGCATCGAGAAATTGGAAGGCTTCAACCTGCGCGGCCGGACGGAAAACTGGGATACTTGGATGGGCTGCAACCTGCGCGCCCCCAATCAGCAACAGCAGCGTGGTGGGAAAAGTAAGGATGAGGGGAATATAAGCAAGCCGACGGGCGGGCGCATCAGCGGGGGAAGCATCAAAGTAGGCCAAAGCCACGGCCACCAGCACCACCCAGAACCCCTCCGCCAGACGGCGTTGCAGCGGATATGGTGCATAAATCAAAAATGGGAAAATGAGCATCCAGGCAATCAGCAGTGAACTTTTAACCTTCACCTCCATCGGGTGAGATGATTTTCTATCCCTGCGGGTAAAGCTAAGAGATGGGATGATTGAAAATTCAGCCATACTTGTGCGCATCCGCTTCCACATAACCACAACGACAAAAGGCACTAACAGACCATAGGCTGCCAAATAATGCCACGGATGAGGCGACGGAAGCAAATTCTGCGCCGTCCACATTTTCAAAACAGGGTCGCTATTGAATGCCCAGGCCGTGTAAATCACCAATGGAGATGAAACCAGCCCGGCCCGAACAGCCCGCCACAACCAGGCGCGCCAAGCGGCCCAATCGGCTTGCCCCGTTTTTCGCTTGCACCAAAGCTGATCGGCACCTAAAAGCAATACCTGCGACCCGACCACGGCCCAGGCCAACAAAACGGTAAGCGGCTGCATCAACCCCATCAGCAACCATAAAAGCCCAGTCAACACGCCCGGAAAACGGGCAAAATTTTCACG
>JAYELX010000293.1:0-2870 GCA_034717875.1 Chloroflexota bacterium
CGGAGATTGCGCTTACGCCTCAGACTGTGCAGCGTTTTGTGTCCCGATTTCCCGACCAGGTGGGGCTGGTGCACTCGAAGCTCTCGTCGGGGGAGCGGTACGATACCTGGCGGCGGGCGCGGGCTGGGGAAATTTCTGTGGTGGTGGGGCCGCGCAGCGCTTTGTTCACACCTTTCGATGATATTGGCTTGATTGTACTGGATGAGTGCCACGATGATTCATATTATCAGGCTGAACCGGCTCCGAGTTATCATGCCCGAGAGATGGCAGTGGCATACGCCCGTCAAGTGGGTGCGGTCTGCCTGATGGGGTCTGCCACTCCCGACGTGGTCAGCACGCACCGCGCCGCCCGCGGAGAGTGGGTCGCTTTGAGCCTGCCGGAGCGAATTTTGGCGCACAAAGAGGCCGTGCGGCTGCAAATGGAACGAATTCGAGCGGAAACATCCAAACCGCGCCCTGGGGCCGAGCAACCCGCTGGGGCCGGTCTCCCGACCGCCGCACCCCCTCCCGCTGGAGCCGGTCTCCCGACCGTGCTACCGACCGCACCCCCAACATCCCGCTACCGCCCCCTGGAGAAAGATGCCCAAATGGCGGAATTGCCCCCTGTCAATATCGTGGATATGCGTGAGGAATTGAAGTCGGGCAATCGTTCGATTTTCAGCCGTGCTTTGCAAAGCGGCCTGGAAGAAACTTTATCCCATAATCAGCAGGCAATTTTATTTCTCAATCGGCGCGGCACGGCTACTTATGTGTTTTGTCGTGAGTGTGGGTACTCGTTGATGTGCCCGCGCTGCGATATTCCGCTCACCTATCATCTGCGCGGCTCGGGCGGCAAGCGTTTGATTTGCCATCGTTGTGGCTACAAGCGCAACATGCCAACCAAATGCCCTGAGTGCGGGAGCACGAAAATCAAACATTATGGCACCGGCACCGAGCGAGTAGAGACCGAGGTGCAATCCCTATTCCCCGAAGCCCGAACGTTGCGCTGGGATTGGGGCACGACGCGCAAGAAGGGCGCGCACGAAGATATTTTGCGCCGCTTTTCGCATCACGAAGCGGATGTGCTCATTGGCACGCAGATGTTGGCAAAAGGCTTGGATTTGCCCTTGGTCACGTTGGTGGGGGCGGTGCTCGCCGATGTGGGGTTGAATTTGCCCGATTACCGCAGCGGGGAGCGCGTTTTTCAGGTACTCACGCAGGTGGCCGGGCGGGCTGGGCGCAGTCCGCTGGGGGGGCAAGTTATTTTGCAAACTTTCGACCCGGATCATTACGTCATTCAAGCGGCGTCGGAGCATAACTATCGTGATTTTTATCGCCAGGAATTGAACTACCGCCGCGAGTTGGGCTATCCACCCTTTGCAAGATTGGTGCGCCTGGAGTTCCGGGGGCAGGATTCCGCTCAGGTAGAGGCATCGGCTCGAAAGGTGGCGCAAATGGTTCAGAGCTGGATGGCGGAAAGTTGCGCTCACACCACAGAGATGATTGGCCCTGTCCCCTGCTTTTTCTCGCGCCTGGGCGGCACATACCGCTGGCAGATTGTGCTGCGCGGGCCAAATCCGGTCACTTTGTTAACCAGCGGCACATCCACGGCGAAGAAAGAAATGTTACCGGGCTGCCGCATCGAGGTTGACCCGCCTTCTTTGCTTTAACTGCTATAATTATCTAAAGTAGATAAATGAGTGGTTTATGAAAAATTTAGAGTTCAAATTTTCTAGTCAAGAAATACAAGATTTTTGTCACCGGTGGAAAATAGTTGAGTTATCTTTATTTGGTTCTGTACTACGGAGCGATTATCGACATGATAGTGATGTTGATTTATTGGTGACATTCAGTTCCGATTCACGCTGGTCTCTCTTTGATATGGTTCGGATGCAAGAGGATATCGAGAGGATTTTAAGGCGGGATGTGGATTTGGTTAGTCGAGAAGGAATTGAAGCCAGTCAAAATTACATCCGCCGTAAGGCTATCCTGGAATCGGCAGAGGTGATTTATGCTGCGTGATGATGGGTATTTGCTGGACATTCTAAATGCGGCCCAGATTGCCGTTGATTATGCATCAGAATTATCCTGGGAAGAGTTTATAAAAGATATGCGAACACAAGACGCTGTTCTTCGTCGTTTGGAGATTGTTGGGGAGGCCGCTCGACGAGTTTCGGATCTCACAAGGGATAAATACCCTTCCCTTCCTTGGATTAGCATGATCGGAATGCGAAATTTTATGATTCACGAATACGATTCAGTTGATCTATCAATTGTATGGGACACTATCAAATATGATCTACCTTCGCTGATTTCAGTTTTAAAAGGAATCGTTCCTCCTGAAAAATGATTATTTACGCTGGAGTACGCCATGCAATTCCATCATGAAACGCTAACCTGGGACGATGTTGACCGGCTTATCGATCATCTTGTTCCCCAATTCGATGTTGAATTTGACGGGATGGTGATAATCACCCGCGGCGGCGTTATCCCGGGAGGGCTGCTGGCTGAGGCTTTGAATTTGAAGCATATATTAACCGCGGCAGTGGATTTCCCCCCGAAAACGGAAGTGGATGAATCCGGGCTGTATGCTTGGCCGCAATTTCTCCAATTTCCTGCCGATGAGTTGGTGGATGATCGCCGCTTGTTGGTTGTGGATGATGTTTGGGGGTCGGGGCGGACGATTACGGCGGTTGGGAATCGAGTTGAAGCAGCGGGGGGAGTGCCTTATACCTGTGTGCTGCATTTCAATCCTTATCGCAATCTTTTTGGCAACGCAAGACCCGATTTTTACGCCGCCATCACCGATGCTTATATTATCTACCCATGGGAGATAGACCGCGGCCCGGACAGAATTTTCCGTACGCCTATTGGGACAGGGTAGCTTTCGC
>JAYELX010000294.1:0-2867 GCA_034717875.1 Chloroflexota bacterium
GCAGCCAAGTTAACTACCGTGGTGGTTTTTCCAACGCCCCCTTTTTGATTTGCGATAACAATGATTCGTTCCATATAATGAGTATATTTGAACTCAGTCGTTTCGTCAATTATCAGAATTACCCTTTCTTGGAGTAGCCGAACGTGCCCAGGAGTTTACCAATTTGGCGATATTCCCCGCCCAGATAAGCGAGCGATGCGGTTTTATCGTGATCAAGACGGCCTCGTTCGTTAAGTACAGCTTCATCCATTTGCACAGCTACTACCTCGCCAATGAACAAATCATGGCTGCCTAAGGAGATAGTTTGTTGTAAGCGGCATTCAATGTTGACCGGGCATTCAGCGATGAGAGGCACTTTTACCTCCGCTGCATGAGCCTGGGTGAATCCGCAGGCTTTCCATTTATTCTCGTCTCGGCCCGACACAGTCCCGCAGTAGTCCAACCACTTGGTTTGGTTCGAAGTGGGCAGGTTGATCACAAATTCACCCACTTGCTGGATCAATTTATACGAATGTCGGCTTGGGCGCACGCCGATACCTATTAACGGTGGCTTCGAGCAGAGTGTCCCCACCCATGCCAGAGTAATGATATTGGCTTGCGCACCCACTCCGCAACTTGCCATAACTACCGGCAACGGATATAGATCTGTTGTTGGTTTTTTTATAACTTTTACCACTTTGCTGTTCCTTCAAAATGAAATGCGTGCGTTTGAAATTGACGGGCGGCTTCAGGTTGTGAAACTTACTTGAAAAGGGTAATTATGGACTTTGATTTTACCTGGCTGAGTGGTTTTAGCTTTTCCCCATAGAGATGGGCGCGAATGGACTCGAACCATCGACCTCACGGATGTGAACCGTGCGCTCTTACCAGCTGAGCTACGCGCCCAAGTGGGTAAAATTATAGCAGAGGGGTTTTTCTTTGGCAAGTTTTGTATTAGCATTGTTAGCCCAAAGTAGTAGAGTCCTATTTGTGCTAAGTTAAAATGTCCTATTTAGAGAATTTACCCCAGAGAGGACAGAGACAAAATGGATAAACTACTAACAATGAGCAAACAAGAACTAACCCGATTGGAAGTTATGCAACGACTAGAAGAAAACAGGATGAAACAAAGAAAGGCCGCTGAGATGTTGGGGATTAGTGAACGGCATATCAGACGGCTGTTGCGTGCATTCCGTGAGCAGGGTGAGATGGGCTTGATTTCAAAGCGACGAGGCAAACCGAGCAACAACCGCCTGAAGCCCGAAGTCAAGCAGCAGGCTATCGATCTACTGCACAGTCGCTACCATGATTTTGGGCCAACTTTCGCCAACGAGAAATTGCGTGAAGTACATAAGCTAAAGCTTTCTGTGGAGAGCGTGCGCAAGATCATGATTGAAGAAAAATTGTGGAAACCAAGAAGAGTCAAACGAAAGCCAGTTCACCAAATGCGTCCATGGCGAGCTTGTGCGGGCGAGTTGGTGCAAATCGATGGTACGCTACAACGTAGATAAGACGTTATAGTTATTCAGTCGGTAAGACCGAACGAACGATTCCCATTCTATTCCTGACCATGTCACCCTGGCCGAGGAGAACGGGAAGCAAAAACAGTCCTTAAATGAGGTATAATTAGAATATGAAAATAATCTTTCGCATCCACGCCATCCAACGGATGTTCGAGCGCAGCGTCACAGAAGCCGACATACGTGATGTGCTTACTAATGGCGAAACTATTGAAAATTACCCCAATGATACACCTTATCCTAGCCGTTTGGTGCTAGGTTGGAGATGTAATCGCCCAATGCATGTTGTTGTTGCAAATAATGTCGAAGAAAATCAATGGATTGTTGTTACAGTATATGAACCTACCCCTGCCCGTTGGGGAGCGAATTTCAAACGGAGAAAATAATGAAATGTTTAATTTGCAAACAGGCTGAAACTAACCCAGGTGTGACCACCGTAACCCTAGAGCGTGGCGGATTGACTTTAGTTGTCAAAGAAGTCCCCGCACAAGTTTGCCCTAACTGTGGTGAAGCTTATGCTGACGAAGATGCCGCTGCAGAATTATTGGAATCTGCTGAAGTAATGGCTCGTTCTGGGACACTGGTGGATATTCGACAATTTATGCCCGCGTAAACTTGTACGACGCTCCCAATTTTCACTACCAGGCACCTTGTGGGGGAATTCAGCAAAGAGGCGACAGCGAACGTGCCGGGATTGCACTTTTCGCAGCTTCCACTATTGCCGCATGGATATTGGCCATCCAGCCCGTGTTTGTATCGACCTCCACCTTGACCCAGGTGTAGCCGCCCGCTTCCTCAACTTCATTGTGAAACGATAACTCAGTCCCATTTTCAACCGCTCTGACCACATTCCCGGCCGGTGCGTCCCGCAAATTAGCCGCCGCGGCCTACTTTGACCACACCAGGGGCACCATCGGGATTGGCGCGTTAGCCCAACTCACACTCCAACACCTGCAATCGATCTAGAGCTTTATAAGCAGTCAAATCCAACTGCAAGGGTGTCACCGAAACGTAGCCACTTTTCAGCGCGCCAAAATCGGTGCCATCTTCGAGAACGCCGGTAGGCGCGTCGCCGCCGATCCAATAATAGGGTCGGCCGCGGGGATCGTCGCGGCGGACTAATTGATCGCGATATAGACGCAATCCCTGGCGGGTAACTTGAACCCCTTTGATCTCTTCTTCCGGCAGACAAGGGACGTTGATATTGAGCAGCGTCTCTTCGATAAAATCCTGCTCCAGAAGCATTCCCACGATGCGTCGAGCAATACACGCTGCGGGACCATAATCCGTCACTCCCAGATGATTCTCAGATGAATCGAGCGACACGGCAACTCCAGGAATGCCGCCAATGACGGCTTCCATGGCCGC
>JAYELX010000295.1:0-2861 GCA_034717875.1 Chloroflexota bacterium
TGAAAGGTTTCTTATAAAAGCCTCTACATAGTTCTCTGGTTCGCTCGCCGCTGTGCGTACCTTGCTTTGCATGCCTACGGCGAGTGGATGTCTCCGCAAACTGCGATAGTTATCCGCTAATCAGCCGCCCATCCGCGTGTCAATGGCACGCAGAGCGACCAAACTTGAGACGCCCCCCGCTTTTTGAGAAGCTACGAAAGTTCAGCAAAAAACATAAGATATTTATCAGTACATCAGTACCTATTTAGAAGTCAATAAAACAAGGAGATGCTGATATGACTACTCCTAATACACTTGTACAACAGTCTACAATAACCTACCCGCAGGGATTCCCTCAAATGTTGAAAATGTCGGAGGGGGAATTTGTTGAAGAGCTGCGCTTTTTAGCTGCTGCCAAGCTCTACGAATTAGGCCGTCTAACCGCAGGAAAAGCTGCTAACCTGGCGAACATGGAACGTCTAAACTTCCTATACCAACTAGGAAGCATTGGGGTTCCGGCAATCAATTTACGCGATGAAGAAATAGATGCCGAGATTCAGGCTGCAAAGGAATTAGCGAAATGAGCATCTGGATTGCTGATGCTGGCCCACTTATATTTCTTGCTAAACTTGATAGGTTGAACCTGCTTGAAGATGCCAATAACGAAATATATATTTCATCCGGAGTAATGTTGGAAATCCGAGGCAAGGTCGATCAAGCCTCATCTATTCTTGATAATGCTTCGAAGACATGGCTGCAGGTCAGAGATGTCAGTAGTCGAGACACAGTAAATTTGCTGTTGGCAGACTTGGATATTGGTGAAGCAGAGGTCATTACCCTTGCTACGGAATTGAATGCAGACAAAGTTTTATTGGACGACTTAGACGCGCGCCGGTTTGCTCACCGAGTGGGGTTATCAGCAATCGGCACCATGGGTATTCTGCTGGCTGCTCGGTTGCGAGGAGAAATCGCATCCCTTAGAAATGAGATTACCCAACTTCAACACTACGGATTTTGGGTCAGCGAGACTTTGATCGTCCGAGTTTTAAAAGAAGCGGGCGAGTTATAGCTATTAAATTTGTAACCCTTTCCCCCTCAATTTTAATGCTGAATATACTCACCAATTGTCTCCATTGTGGCATAAAGTGCCCAGCCATGAAGCAGCACCCGATAAATTGGGTTCAAAATCGCTATCTGCTCACCTAGAGCGTTTGTTTCAAGGGTGATTCACCACCGCTGTTTGGTAGACCGGCGACTTTATCGCTGGGTGGCTTTGTCGAACTTTTACTTCACCCGTTTGCCCTCATCCTTAAGATGCGTTATCATTGGTGACTATGAAAGAAGCCTCTGTACTCGATTACGTAAAATCCAAAATTCTTTTCTGGCGGGGTGAGCAAATAGAAATCCCGACGCTCGAAGAAATTTCAGCAGATCAACAACAGTCTCTTTTATCAGATGAACACGACGAGCTTGACCCGATGGAAGAGAAAGCTGCCCAGTCTGATGATGTTGTTTTACCAGAAGCATCCAGCGCAGCGATTGAGTCCGAGACGATTATACAAACCATCTTCTCGACACCTGCTTGGAGCGTGTTTTTTGTCTGTGCCCCTGTGGGACTGGCATTGATGGCGCAGCTTGCACTAGAACCCCCGCATCCTGGCTGGAGAGGAGGTGTGTTTTTCTATGTTTGGGCCGCGGGCGTTTTGGTCTGGGCGTATTTACGCAAGCATTGGAAATTACCCGCCTTGCCGCAATCTGAACCGGCGTCTGATGCTCTGGCGGTACGCACATTACCATTGGGTGTGAGTATTGTTTCGGGATTGCTGGCCTTTTTTGCTTTTGGGGGCAACCTCTTTACGAAAACGAATCTTTTTCTTTGGACTTTGTCCATCGGGATGTATTTGGTAGCTTTTTGGGAACCAAGCAGGGCAGCATATTCTTGGCGCGAGATGTTGCGCATAGCCAGAGATAGAATTGTCGGCTTCTCAGAACGTGGGATACGATTTTCTGCTTGGACGCTGCTTGTCTTGGCCGTGTTTACGCTGGCAGCCTTTTTTCGTTTTTATCGCTTGGGGCAAGTCCCGCCGGAGATGTTCAGCGATCATGCCGAGAAGCTGTTCGATGTCGCCGATGTGCTCAATGGCAAGACAAGCATTTTCTTCCCCCGCAACACGGGGCGCGAAGCTTTCCAAATGTATTTAACGGCTGCGGCAGCCAAGTTGTTTGGCACCGGGTTATCTTTTCTCAGCCTGAAACTTGGCACAGCTTTATGTGGTTTGTTCACGCTGCCGTTTATTTATCTTTTGGGCAAGGAGATGGCCAACCGGCGGGTCGGGTTGTGGGCGATGGCTTTTGCCGGGATTGCTTATTGGCCCAACGTGATCTCGCGGGTTGCGCTGCGGTTTACGCTGTATCCATTTTTTGCAGCGCCAACATTGTTTTTTCTCGTACGTGGTTTGCGGCGACGGAAACGCAACGATATTCTTATGGCCGGGCTTTTTCTCGGCTTGGGGCTGCATGGTTATAGCCCCTTTCGCTTTGTGCCTATCGTGGTTCTAATTTTAGTGGGTTTGTATTTGCTCCATCGGCAGGCAAAGAGTGTTCGCTGGCAAACGTTTCAGGAGTTGATTTTGCTGGCTTTTATGTCGCTGCTGGTCTTTTCTCCGCTGCTGCGTTACGCCCTGGCGAATATGGCGGCGTTCAATTACCGCACGATGACGCGCATGACCGCTATGGAAGTCCCTTTACCCGGCTCGGCCTGGCAAATTTTATTCGAGAATCTTTGGGACGCGCTGACGATGTTCTTTTGGAATAATGGGGGCATTTGGGTGCATTCTGTTGTTAATCGCCCGGCTTTGGATGTCGTTTCGGCGGCGCTGTTT
>JAYELX010000296.1:0-2855 GCA_034717875.1 Chloroflexota bacterium
GGGTGCTACGCGAAACCGACCGTGCTAATATTGCAAAGTCCATTCGGACTAGAGGATAAGTGAACTGTTCTTGTACAAACCAACAATATTTTGAGCAAGTACCATTGCACATTGGGTCGCCAGAAAATATCGTGCATTTACTGTCTTGGAGGTGCAATGCACCTGCTGACTAGCGAAACCGACCTGTGTTGGTTGATGATCCAATTTATGTAGGTGGATGGCGAATTGTTCGCATGGCAGGCCAGTGGCGAATTCTATTCGCTTTGAATTTGTTCGATTGGCCAATTAAAACTGAACACCTCTGAATACACTTGCTATTTTGCAATGTGATTTTGAGAAATCACATTGTTAACGTCTCGAAAAACAGATTCATCATCTGGAAACAGGAGCACACAAATGGAATTACAACAATTAGAAAAACGTATTGATTGGCTGGATGACGAAAGACGTAAAGATAAGAATACAATTACTCAATTGAAGGAACGTGTTATTGTTCTCGAAGGGAAGTTGAGGACCACGAATCAAGAAAATAAGGATATTCAGGGTGAAGTGACTCGCTTGACAGCCGGAATAGGGCGCATGGATCGAATCGATGACACAATTATTAAAACCCGCGCTGAGTTACAAAAAAGCATCAAGCAACAGAGTAAACAAATAGACCAACGCGAAGAAGCAGTTAAGAATTTACTCAACATAGAAGTAAGTGGGTTTGGGGAAATATTGAAAAAAACAAAGGACACAATAAATGCTTCTATTCAGGATGTTGTGCAAGCCCGGGAGCAGGAAGATGTGCGTTTGTCGGGTTCGATAAATGCTCTCGCGCAGACAGTGGATGAGATGCGTGTGAACGTAGAAGACCAAGGCCATTCCCATCGAGTGGTTGAGGATGGCCGCCGTCGGGATGCCCAGCGGTTGACGGATTTACAAGGCGAGGTATCCGCACTGCGTAAGAGATCGGATGAGTATCGCGGCCAATTTGATATACTTGGTGCGGAAACGCGTAGAATCGAGTCGCGTCTGAACGAATTATTGTCGGTAGAACGCGAGCGCAGCGATGCACAAAAAGCCTTCTTCGAAAAACAATCATCAGCCGAGGTTGAGCGCGAAAAAACGTGGAAAAAATGGGCGGCGCGATTTAATACCATCGAAAAGCAGACAATGGAAATTGATGCATATCTAAAATCGATGGGAGACACGCATCTGGATATAAAACGTGCTCAAGAAACCGTCGAAGAACTTGTTCAAAAGGTCGAGCGCCGTATCAATGAGTTAACTGAGATGCACCGTTTGTCAGAAGAACGTTTCCGACAGGAATGGAATACTTTCAAAGCCGATGACCAAAAACGCTGGACGAATTATATGCTTTCCTATGATGAGCAGCAAAGCGAAGTTACTCGGCGATTCGAACACCTCACCGAACGCGCTACTTATATCGAAGACAACTTGCAAGAAATTCATGATTTTTTGCAAGAAGTCAACGAGTTCACCTGGAAGCGACTGCACGAGATTTTAGAAGCTTTCCGTGATTGGACTGCCGATCAGGAACGTGTTCAAGGGCAACTAGGGTAAAAATGCGTGTAATTGGAACAGCTGGCCACGTTGACCATGGAAAATCAGCCCTCATTGAGGCGCTCACTGGCACACATCCCGATCGTTTGCAAGAAGAGCGAAACCGGGGGCTGACCATTGTCTTGGGCTTTTCTTGGCTCACCTTGCCCAATGGTGAAAGTATCGGTATTGTGGATGTGCCCGGGCATCGAGATTTCATCGAAAATATGCTTTCCGGCGTGGGCGCAATCGACGCGGCCCTCTTCGTCGTGGCCGCAGATGAGGGCGTGATGCCGCAAACTCGTGAGCACCTTGCAATTTTGGATTTATTGCAGATTCAGGGTGGTGTAGTGGCTTTAACCAAAATAGACTTAATCGATGATCCGGAGTGGCTTGATTTAGTGGAAGCAGATCTGATGGAGACTCTCGCAGGAACCGTGCTGGATTCTGCTCCCCTGGTGCGGGTCTCATCCCGAACGGGAGAAGGCATTCCTGAATTGCTGGATACATTGGGAAACGCTCTGACCGAAAAACCGCCGCGCCCCGATTTGGGACGCCCCCGCCTCTCGGTTGACCGCACGTTCATTGTGTCCGGATTTGGGACTGTGGTCACCGGGACACTCACTGATGGGCATTTGAAAGTAGGAGATGATATAGTTGTCTTACCCCACGGGCGGGAGGGGCGCGTCCGTGGATTACAAACCCACCAACACAAGATTGACATTGCAGTTCCAGGCAGCCGAACGGCCATCAATATTTCAGGGGTAGATGCCGATCAAATCCAACGCGGCGATGTGATCGCCCATCCTGGTGATTATAAATCAACCCGGAGAATCGATGTCCATTTTCGGTTGCTGTCAGATGCCAGTCAGGCTATCGAGCATAATACAGAGATGAAATTATTTATCAGTGCGGCTGAACGGATGACTCGTGTACGTTTACTGGGGGCTGAATTGCTCGAACCCGGCCATGAAGGTTGGCTGCAATTAGAAATGGTTGACCCTCTTGTAGCCATGCGCGGAGATCGTTATATCCTGCGGCGGCCTTCTCCGGGTGAGACGATTGGCGGCGGGTCGGTGGTGGACTCTCGTCCCCAAAGACGGCATAAGCGTTTTGATCAAAGAGTTTTAGATCGCTTCGAAGCTCTGGCCGGAGGGGCTCCAACGGATATTATTTTACAGGCTTTGTTATCTCTCGGCGCGGCCCCGCTGAACGTTGTAATTGACCGGGCCAGCCTGGATCAAGATGTGGCCGATCAAGCATTGGGCCAAGTTATCGAATCGGGACAAGCAATCCTCTTGGAGGGG
>JAYELX010000297.1:0-2850 GCA_034717875.1 Chloroflexota bacterium
GAAAATGTTTGTAGTCAGGCACGAAATATAATGGAGTGCCGTTTCCCGACTAAACAATACTTTCTCTCGTTCATACGCTCCGCGTGGGAACATCCAACGATAACGTTCTGCGTCACCTAGTTGACGCGGAGCGTCATTCCCACGGTGACACCGCAGAGCGATGTCACCAGCCAAGGGTGCGAAATGTAGGTTAATGGACAAAGTGTTTCATGGCTAACCACACCTTGATATGAAAGATGCACAAAAAAAGCACTCCGGCATTGTTTTTGCCATCTTCCGTCAGAACCCAGTGCGGTTAAAGTATTTTCTTGACAAAGGTTTGAATATTCGATCCCGCCCGGTGCTTGAAAAAGAATATCGCCGTCTTCTATCGCTTTATAATGGTTGGATGGAAGGCATTGCTGAACTAGGTTATCAAGTTAGGCTAATTGATAACCCCAATTTCTTGGTACCGCGCCTAATTCGCTATATCAGCCCTCGCCTCTATGTTTTTCTCTTGCGTGGCTTTGAACACATTCCGCTGACAAAGCGTTTGGAACATTTTGTCTATAATCTTTTTTTACTGATCAAACTTATCTGGAAGAGGCCAGAACACGTTTTTTATATTGATAAGTGGATCGCTCCCTACGTGATCGCGATTTGTAAAAGGATAGGCTGCACTACGATAGAGTATCGCGGTACCACGCCTCAGGTCGGCGGCTGGGAAGAGACACTTTCTAGAAATCCTGACGTTATCGTCAGTGGCTATGACGCCACCAGTTTTCCGCAGATCGATATCCAGGGATGTTTTTATCAAATTGAAATTGGCCCTAATCCCAAAGCATACGGAAAGCCCGATTTTGACGAGAAGGCCAGGCTCCTTGATGTCAATGCAATCGGCCGTTATGATGACGGTGTCTTCTTGACGCGCTCCCAGATCTTAAATGAATTTTTGGCGAGCGATTTTGCTTCCCATCTTTCAATCCTAATTGCTGGGTATGTTTCCTTTGAGCAAAAAACAGACTTCAGTGTCTTGATTGAGGTGATTCAAGCTCCACGGCATGGTCGTGATTACGTTGACGCTTTGAAAACGAGCAAATTCGCCATTGTTGTTCCTTCAGACGACCATCTCCAAGCTGGGAATGGCATGCCCCAGCGAGTGTTCCAAAATGCAGCTGCTGGCTGTATGCAGCTTGTTTATAGTTGTGATGCTGTAAAGGGTTATTTCAAAGATGAGAAAGAGATTGTTCTCTTTGATGATGTTGATGATTTGATCGCCAAGATACAGTATTATCTTGATCATGACAGGGAGAGAGTCCGAATTGCTCGGAATGCATATCGTCGTTTTTTGGAGGAATATACAGCCCAGATTCAAATTAAAAAACTTTTTGCAACGATTAAGGAAAGGGAGCATAACTAGAATGAGTGTATTAATTAAAGTGTTGCTTAATAACCCTAGAGGGCTGAAATCTGTGATTCGAAAGAACACACAATATTTTGGTCGCTCTATAGTTGGATTTTTCGAGCGACTTTTTCTAATTGGTCAAGGACGAAAAAACTTTTCGGGGAATATTTTTGATCGAATGCATGGGCTAGAATGCCTATTAGACGATTGTGAGGATACATCGGTTTTAGATATAGGTGCCAGTGAAGGGTTATTATCTTATGAGTTTGCAAGGAGGGGAGCTTCAATAATTCATGGCATTGAATTAATTCGGGAAAGAACATGGATAGCAAATCGACTATTTCGAGACGTTCCTGTCCAATCTAAGTTTATTTGCGAAAACTTAGCATTGGGGGTATCTAGTTTACAGCGCAAGCATGGTGATGTTCTTCTCGATCAATATGATATAGTTCTTTTTCTAGGTGTGTATCATCATCTAAAGAAATATTTAGCACGCAAAGAACTTCTTGAATTAATACTTTTTCTCACCGAGAAAAGCAAAAAATATTTTGCGATCCGGAGTCCGGATCTTCAGGAAGTAGATAATTTGATACGCTCTAACGGTTTTGAACAGTATAAGTTTTATCCCCTAATCCCTAACACTGTAGGGCAAATTCGTATATATAGACGTCAACCAGGAAAGACTGATAGCAAATAACGGCAATCTATCCTATGATGAAGAGCGCAGTTCTTTATGCCATTTGTATCCGTGATTGTTCCTACCCATAATCGGGCCGATTTGTTGCCCCGTGCCATTGGCAGCGTTTTGAAGCAAAGCTATCCAAGACTGGAGTGTATCGTTGTCGATGATGCTCCCGATGATAGCAGCGAAGCTGTTGTCGCTCAGTTTGACGACGATCGCCTCGTCTACTTGCAGCATGAAACCAACCGGGGCGCTTCGGCCGCCCGCAACACCGGTATTGCTCAAGCCAAGGGGGAAATGATCGCCTTTTTGGACGATGATGATGAATGGTTGCCTACTAAATTGGAGAAGCAAGTACCGCTCTTGGAGAACGCCCCTCCCCAGGTGGGCATGGTCTATTGCTGGATGGATTATTATGATCGCGGGCGGTTGGCAACAGAACATCATCCAACCTATAGGGGTTATGTTTTCCCTCATGTTCTTGATGGGCAGCGCATTGGTGGATGTCCTACTCTGCTTGTTCGTCGCTCCGTATTCGAAGATGTAGGCGGTTTTGATGAGTCGCTGGTGCGCGGCAATGATGGCGATTTTATCCGGCGTGTCTGCTTAAACTATGATGTGGATCTAATCCCAGAGGTGCTAGTCAAAGTTTATATTGGACATAGCTATAAACGAATTACACGACATGATGAACAAGGGCTTTGGAATGATATCAACAGCCACAGAGTTAAGCTAGTCAAGTTTGAAAAGGAACTACAAAAATATCCAAAGCAGACTTCTAACA
>JAYELX010000298.1:0-2834 GCA_034717875.1 Chloroflexota bacterium
GTCGATATATAAAAGATATTTCCCCGAAGTATCCAGGAGATTTTTTCGCCCAAGCAATAGACTTATTCGACATTTCTACGGTTATTCTAGCGCCCATTATTGTAAACGAGGAGATACTTGGTTTACTCATTGTAGAATCGGATGATTTAGTTTCGAGCGATTGCTCGGCGATTCGCTCTTTAGCTTATCTTATCGCCGCGGCCTGGCAAAAAACGACCTTGTTGATGGAATTGTCCAGGAATTTGGAAGAACGGAAGCGCGCCGAAGAGCGATTCCGCAGCATCTTCGAAAATGCGGTTATGGGCCTATATCGCACTAATCTTGATGGCGAGTTTATGATGGCGAATCCGGCTCTGGTGCAGATGATTGGATATGATTCGTTTGCTGAATTAGACGAACATAGCATAACAGATCAGGGCATTCTCGAAGCAGAAGTACGCAACAATTTCTTGCAGTTAATTGAACGCGACGGGCAGATGCTTGGCTTCGAGACTACATGGAGGCGCAAAGATGGCAGCGAAATATTTATTCGCGAGAATGCCAAAGCTATCCGCAGCGCAAACGGAGATACGCTTTATTATGAAGGCGCTGTAGAAGATATTACCGAACGGGTGCAGGCTAAGGCGAAAACTCAACAGGTTCTGAGAGATTTGGAACACGTCAACCTTCAATTGCAAGCGGCTATTGATATTTCTAAATCCGTTAGCACAATCCTGACTCCCCAACGATTGATGGAGGCCGTTGTAGATGGGATTAAGGAAAATTTTGGGTTATATTATGTAGGCTTGTTTTTACTTGACGAAGCTGGTCAGCAAGCTGTTTTGCAAGCTGGTACTGGAAAAGCAGGCAAAGAGTTGTTGGACGCGAGACACAGCCTCGATATTGATGACCAATCTATGATTGGATGGTGCATTGCGCAGCGTAGATCCCGCATCGCTCAAGATGCTGCCCAAGATGATGTGCGTTTCGCAAACCCTTATCTTCCGGAAACACGTTCCGAGTTGGCCTTGCCTCTCATCAGCCAAGAGCAGTGTCTTGGAGCGTTGACGGTGCAAAGTGTGCACGCGCAAGCTTTTCTCGAACAAGATATTACTGTGTTAGAGGCCATGGCAGATCAACTTGCGATTGCGGTCGATAATGCCCAACTTTATGCCACAGCACAGCGAGAAATCAAGGAACGCCAACAAGCCGAGGAAGCCCTCCGGATTCTCAATGAGGAATTAGAAAACCGGGTTATTGAACGCACGCATCAACTTGAAGTTACCATGGAAGAGCTAAAATCTTTTTCCTATTCTGTTTCCCACGACTTACGCGCTCCCCTCCGGCGGATTGACGGATTCAGCCAGGCATTACTAGATGATTACGCTGATCAACTCGACGAAACGGGTGCACACTATTTGCAGCGAGTGAGGTGTTCTACCCAGCTAATGGGACAATTGATCAATGATATATTACAATTATCCCGTGTTACGCGAGCAGAGTTGAAACGAGAAGATGTTGATCTAGCAGCCATGAGCCGCGAAATCATGGCTGGCTTACGCCAGATAGAACCTAAGCGTCGGGTAACGTTTTCTGCGCCTGAAAGCATCGCTGCCCACGCTGATCGACGGCTTTTGCGCATCGTTTTAGAAAACCTATTGGGGAACGCATGGAAATTCACCAGCAAGAAAGAAGAAGCCCATATTGAAATCAAAGCAATTTATCAAGAGAACGCCCCGGCAAGATATTGCATTTCTGATAATGGAGCAGGATTCGATTCCAAATATGCCCATAAACTTTTTGTGGCATTTCAACGCCTCCACACGCCAAGCGAGTTTCAGGGCACCGGTGTGGGTCTGGCGACTGTGAAGCGCATTATCTTGCGTCACAATGGGCGCATTTGGGCTGAGAGTGAAATAAAACAAGGCACAAGTTTCCATTTTACATTGAGATCTGATGGAGTAAATCATGAATAAAAAAATTATACTTTTAGTCGAAGATAACCCTGATGATCAGGAATTGACTATCAGAGCCTTTAACAAGAACAACATTGCTAATCGAATCGACATTGTTGATGATGGCGAAAAAGCACTGGATTATCTTTTCTCGCGCGGCGATTATCAGTATAAAAAACCTAATCCTGTCCTCGTATTATTAGACCTGAAATTGCCAAAAGTAGATGGACTAGAAGTTTTGAGGCAAATACGGAATGACGAGCGCACAAGATATATTCCCGTGGTGGTATTGACATCTTCGAAAGAAGAACAGGATATTGTCGAAAGCTATCAATTTGGGGCCAATAGCTATGTCCAAAAACCCGTGGACTTTGTGGATTTCTTGGAAGCTGTAAAAAATCTAGGTTTATATTGGTTGGTCTTAAACCAACTGCCTCCTTCTGATGTTGTCTCAAGCAAGTTGTGGTAAGTTCGTAGTGGTGGACGAGAGTTTGCCACTGCTCGTAAATGGACACTCTCGTGTTCAACTACGAACAGTCAGATCGTAAATGCTCAAAATGTCAGTGGTGCGTTGCATCTCAAAGATGCGCTGCACCACGGGTTGACCAAGAAGTCTCTCGAACAACCCGAAGTGCAACGCATTTTCCAAATGCAATGCACTTCTATCAACACTTGACCAATAGGATTTTGAGCAACTACGTCAGATCATTATTGACGGATAGCGGTAAAAAGGTAAGTGATATAATTTTTTACGTGAGGTGACAGTCACCTATCAAATCGACGGATACCCTGAATCGTTTCGCTAATCAGCGTGTTTTTTGTAATAAGATGCCTTTGAAGGTGACTGTCACCTGTGTTCATCACTTACCCTATAACCACCACCTCTTAACGAGGTACGAA
>JAYELX010000299.1:0-2829 GCA_034717875.1 Chloroflexota bacterium
AAAACTCGCAACCACTTTTTCATCGGGTTGTTACCATCTTCCTGAAATAACGGAACATCCAGCCGCGCAAGCAATCCCAACGAAGATGCTAACGGGAAAGTCCGATAACTATGATAGTAATTGGTCACGTAACGTGATGTATCTTGCTCCCGAATCAAGTTCACCGCTGCGATCTCTTCTGGCCCACAATTCACGCAGCTGTCCATCTTGGCTCCCTTTTGAAGTTGTTTTATATGGCTAAGTATCCATTGATTGTGACGAACGAGTTCTTTCATCGCTTCGGCGGTGAGGTCATCAAGCGGAGGTAAAACGCCATCAGGAACCCGATCAACCCACAAACGATAAGGGACCAACTCCTTACCATGGTATCCGGACTGCAAACTGAGGAAAAGCCAGAAGGGATTCGCTATTGACGAATCTCGAACCGGTGCAGATCGTTCTAGGGTTTGGTTCAAACGATGTCGCCAAGCCGAGGGTGACAACGTGCGTAAATTCTGTTCGACAGCCAAACCGGCCGCGACCATGTGCTTACAAAACCATCCCTTGCGTGCATACGGGCAAGTGCACATACTCCCCAGTTTGCCATTGCTAATCCACAGCCTGACATCGTACGAATGTGTTCCCTGCACGGTACACTGGGCTTCATAGGAGTTCGCTGAGACTACCCAAACTCTTCCCTGCCGATAATAAGCAACCCCACGCTGATAAATTGTATTACCGGCATAGGCTCGCAGTTTTTTCTTCTCCAAAATATCTTTTAATGTTTCGTTCATTGATGCGTTCTTTCCCTCAAATGAGTTGCAAGTGGCAAGTCAATATCATTAAGTTTAGACCGATTATAGACCTGACAGGTTTCCAAAGGTGACATTTCTAGCCAGATCCAGCGTGTTCAAGAGGGTATTTCTGTCTGAAAGTGTTTTTTGAAACCTGTCAGGTCTGGGCAGCCATCTCCAATTGTATCAAAAATCGCTCTGCTTCGCCGTTGAGATGGTAAAGCAGAGCGCGTAGATTTCGATGTTAGTTATTCATCTGAATCAGCAAAGTTAGATCAAGCCAACTCGCTGATTGAATTCTTCGGTGAGCGCATCCATCTCGTCAATCTGACCTTGGAAGTCAGTCCAGTAGTCATTATCATACCACTGTTCCTGAATTTCTTCGTAGGTTTTGCCTTGCTGCTCAATCCAGGTGAAGTACTTCAAGTTGTGAACCCGGCGGCGATCAGTATAGGTTAACTCTTGCAGGTGATCAATGCCAACACCTTGCAAATTACGAGCAAAATGAACAGCAGCATCTATTTCTTCATACTCACCAAAGGTCTCATGCATCTCACCGAGGCGGCTCTGATAAAGCTCCATAGAGTCAGTCCAGACGGTGAGAATTACATCGTCATGGCCTAATTCATAGTATTTTGCCATCTTGATGCTCATGAGTGTATTGGCAATGCTGGAGAAACCAAGCAAATCCAGTTGGCTAACCAGATTTTCTGGCACGCCTTGATCAACTAAGTATTTGCGGCCAGCAGGTTCATTGAACAAGCGGGCCAAGTTGACAACGGCATTATCGTCAATGGCAATGAGCATATCTGTGTTCTTGACATTGTGAATCCAGGGAACATGCTTATCACCGATTCCTTCGATGCGATGTCCGCCAAAGCCGTTTTCCAACAGGGTGGGGCACTGTAAAGCCTCCCCAGCGACAACTTTGCTGCCGGGGAAAAGTTGCTTCAGGTAATCACCACAACCAATCGTGCCAGCCGAACCAGTAGTCAAAGCCAAACCAAAATACTCACCATTGGGGCCAAGCGTTTCCTGGAGGACCTCCTCCATAGCATGACCGGTTACGTCATAATGCCATAGATAATTGCCGAATTCATCAAATTGGTTGAAAACAAAGATATTCTCCCGCGTTGCGCGTAATTCCCAAACTTTGTCGAAAATTTCTTTTACATTACTCTCGCACCCAGGAGTAGCGATTATTTCGCCAGCTACTTTTTGCAGCCACTCAAATCGCTCTCGACTCATCTCCTCAGGCAGAATCGCGATTGACTCGCAAGCCAAAAGGGTAGAATTATAAGCCCCACCGCGGCAATAGTTACCGGTGGAGGGCCAGACAGCTTGATGAAAGGAAGGATCAAATTGACCCGTCACCAAGCGGGGAGCCAAACAACCAAACGTAGCGCCCACCTTGTGAGAACCTGTCGGGAACCATTTTCCCACCAGTGCAATCACCCGAGCGTCTACGCCCGTCAGGCTGGAAGGTAGTTCGACATAGTTAACGCCACCATACCCACCCCCTGACGAAACTGGTTCATTCTTCCAAGTAATACGGAACAAGTTGCGAGAGGTAATATCCCACAGGCCAATGCCTTTCAACTCTTCTTTGACCTTGTCAGGAATCGAGTCGGGATTTCTCATCTGTGCAAAAGTCGGAATGATAATATTGCGCTCGCGAGCTCGTTTTACTGCTCTTTCTAGTCGATCTTCATTTACTGTTAAATCAATCATGTTTTTTCCTTTTATCCTTTTATTTTTTCTGTATACAAAGGTTCATAAAACACGCATCATTAGATATTCTTGTTCACTTAATCCCCATCCTTCGGGGCTGCGCGCACAATGTAGATCGGACGCCCTTTTGCTTCGTCGTACAAACGACCAACATACTCACCCAAAATCCCCAGAGAGATCAACTGAACTCCACCGAGAAACAACACCGCTATCAGTGTGGAGGCCTGCCCAAAAAACGCTTGCGAGCCTGCCAACCGCAACACAATCACAACGGGGATCACCAATACACTAAACCCGGCCGCAATAAAGCCAACATAGGTTGCTA
>JAYELX010000300.1:0-2827 GCA_034717875.1 Chloroflexota bacterium
TTTACGGCTCACGGCGAAGGGAGCGCGTTCACCTCTCCGGCAGCAACCGTATCACTGAAAATTGATAAACCGGGCACGTTGCGCGCGCTATCTCTCTGCAACATCCACGGGTTGTGGGAAAGTAGTCAGGAGATCGGGCTGGCTTAGCAGCGACTTAAGCAGTAATGATCCAGGCTCCCGCGCCGGCATGGGTGGGGGCCTGGATTGTTTTGCCTGAAGTCGCAGGACACGTATCTTCTTAGACCTCCGAGGTTTACCAGTCGGCGACTTCCAGGAAGTTATTGAGGGCAGGTTGTTTGCTTTCTGAATCATACGCACTCCCCAAACCTCGGAGGTCTAAAGGACACCCAAACCAAGAGACATGGACAAGCTCAAGAGAAGAATTTATCGAACTCCCAGACAATTTTGGGGCGATTTTAAGTTTTTGGCGGGGAACCGGCGGAAGGTCCGCGCGGTGATGAGACACAACCAGCTCTCCCCTGCCTTTCGAGAACGGCTGATGTTGGCTGTCACCGCCGTGAATGGTTGCCGCTACTGCTCCTACTTCCACGCCCGCGAAGCCCTGGTGACGGGGATCTCGCAGGAAGATGTGGAACTTCTGTTGAGCGGCATCGTAGATCACTGCCCGGAGGAGGAAGTCGCAGCGGTTATTTACGCCCAGCATTGGGCCGAGAGCGACGCCCATCCCGACCCGGAAGCCCGGCAGAAACTGGCGGAAATCTACGGGGATGAAATCTCCGCAGCGATTGAACTGACATTGGCGGTGATTCGGATGGGGAATCTCATGGGCAACACCTGGGATTACTTCCTGTACCACATCTCCTTCGGCCGTTGGGGAGTATAAGATGGTGACCCAGCGTGACGTAGGGGCGGACCCTTGTGGTCACCCTCCAGAGGGCAGGGACAAGCCCTGCCCCTGGCCCCCAATGATAAAACGGGAACCAGTCCGGCGGGTTATTTTCGAGGCAGTCGCTAAAACGCTGTGACGCACCCAGTCACCAATCACCAGTCACTCTTCATGCCGGGTCACGAAAATTGTAGATGGCTCCCTCGCGGCGCCAGGTTTTGCCGCAGGTCGCGCAATGGAACTCGGCCTGGGGCGGCGAACCGAGCAATGCGCCGCAATCCGGGCAGCGGAAGAACGCGCCGGCGGGCGCGGCGGATTTATCCGCCGGAGCGCGTGCGCGGACGAAGACGCTGGGGCTCCATTGCCACAACGCGCCGGTGGGCTGGGCTAACGCATCGAGGCGCACCAGCCAGGAGGTGGGGAACAGCCGTTTGAGGAAACCCGCGCGGTAGTGCGAGACGGTGCGGATCGCCTCACGTCGCAGGCCCAGCCGCGCCAGCTGCTGCCAGACCCAACGCGGGTGAAAATCGAAGTTGAGCGCGACGAACTCCACCGGCTCCCGATTGAAGGGGGACCATTTTTGGCGGTGCAGGAGATAACGCAGTAAAGCTTTGAGGTTGTGCTTGTTGGCAAACTCCAACACGAAGGCTCCGCCGGGGGACAGGGTATCGCTCACGCCCTGCAGCACGGCGGGCGCGTCGGTGGCGTGGTGCAGTGTGCGGATCAGCGTCACGGTGTCGCAGAGGCCGGGAGCAAAAGGCAAGCGGTAGAAATCCCCTTTCACGAAAATGTAGCGCGGACGGCCTTCTGTCCCCCCCTCGCCCAGCCGCGCGACAGCCTGCTCCAGCTGGGTGCTGGCGTAATCGAAGAGAATGACGGTCTCATATCCCGCGTAGAGCTCCGCCAGCCGCCCAAACCCCGCCCCGATCTCCAAGAGGGTGCGACCGGTGGGGGGGAGGAGGGCGCGCAACGCCACCCGCTCGACGCCATCCTCATAAGCGCGCCCGGAAGTCCAAAACTCGGTGCTGTAACCTGAGCCTTCGTAATTACAAATAGGACGTTCGCTCATTGAGGATTCAGGATTTCCTTAGGAGTGTTGGGAATGCTTTGGAGCGTGGTCTGGAGGGGACCGAGGACGCTGCGCAACTCATCAATGGCCGGTTGCATCCCCGCTTCGCTCAGGTTGAGCTTCACCGGCACATTTATGACCACCGGAATGGTGGTGCTCACTGGGATGTCCATAGCCAAGATGACAGGCAACACCATGCCCTGTGGTAGATTCAGGCTGACCGTGCCGTTGATAGTTCCGCCCCCCGCTGGCAAGGCAAAAGTCGCCGGCATGTACAGGGGAACGGGAGCAGCCAGGGTGACGTTGGTGGTCTTGGTTAGGGGGAGGGTGAATCTCACTGGCATAGTTGTGCTGACGGGAACATCGGCCGCAATGTTTGTCTCGCCCAAGTGGACAAATGCCGTGTCTAAATTCCCCAGCAACGGCTCGACGATGTCCGCCTTAGCCATGAGAACGGGGCCAGGTGATAGCAACAACACCAGCACCAGGATGAAGTTGACGGTGAACGAGAAGATGATGGCGACATTTTTGAAAGCCCCCCAGAAATTGAACCGCTTGGATTTAGTTTCCTCTGCCATCGTTTGCCTCCACGCAGCTAAATGAGCTATAGTATGAAGTAATCTTACCATAGTTTTATGAAAATAGCAAAACAGGTCGCAAATAGCGTTCGTTTCAGGATTAAGGCGAGTTTCTCAACCAAGCTGCCACTAAATATTGAGAAGTTGTCACGAGTGTTTACACACCACCCAGGACGAAAATGACTTGTAGTAACGACTTTAGTCGTTGGGTCTCTGGGACTTTGCATGGTGGGTGTGCCAAGACGTGAATTTTTCACCACGGATTACACAGATTACACTGATTTTTGATCTTTTTCGCGTGAATTCGCGCCATTCGCGGTTGATTTTGGCTCG
>JAYELX010000301.1:0-14461 GCA_034717875.1 Chloroflexota bacterium
AGTACCATTCGTCCGCCCTCGTCAAGCTGATCGAGTAATGGTCGCGGCACTTTGGGTGCTGCGGCGGTAACAATAATTGCATCGTAGGGAGCGTGTTCTGCTAAGCCCAAGGTGCCATCTCCAACATAAAAATGAACGTTGTCTATCCCCAAGCTTTCTATGGTTAACTTGGCTGCATCCGAAAGAGATGGATGCCGCTCGATGGTATGAACTTCAGCCGCCAGGTGCGACAATATGGCAGCCTGATACCCGGAACCTGTTCCCACTTCGAGCACAATTTCATCAGCTTGCAATTTCAGCAAATCGGTCATCAACGCGACGATATACGGTTGAGAGATGGTCTGGCCATGACCAATGCGCATTGCCCCATCGGAATAAGCCCGACGACGGCTGCTTTCCGGCAGGAAAAGATGTCTGGGAACGGCCCGCAGAGCTTCGAGCACGCTGGGAGTGTGAATCCCGCGCCGCTCGATTTGTTCACGCACCATCGTCTCACGCTTTGCGGTGTATTGGTCTTCCTGTTTTCGCAGATTCATGACCGAGTCACCCTCAATTGTAAATAACCGAGTACAGTAATTCCCGATATGAGGAAAGGTCAAGACTTCGGAAGTCTCCAGTGACCTATTTCGCCAATAAATGCGTTTTCAAAGACCTCCGAAGTCTGCTTTTAGCTACAAAGCGGGATTTGCTAAACCGAGTATAAATTTTATGGCGTTTTTACCCAACGATTTTTGGAAAAAGTGTTAGTGCAACAGTAGCGGGAATAGAATCCCGCTTTACCCCCGCCCCCGCGAATGAATTGCAGGCTGAAAGCTTAAGTCGGATAAATCCGACTCGGTGCGAATGAGCCATTCACTCATGTACCCGTGCCTACGTTCTACATTGGCACACAAATTCGGACTCTCTGCGTCGCACGGTATGAAAGCGGAGAGACGCTGGTAAACAGATATGGCTCTTTAGAATTTTACGGGGTAGAAAGAGTATTGGCATCGAATTTCGCGAATTAGCACAAATAAAAAGAAAAATTTAGCGAAAATTCGTGTTGCCACAGGCACGCACAGCGATTAGATGCGAAAAATTGTGACTTGGTAAATCTACCCCGTAAGTTCCCAGAGACCCACAGATATATAACAGATTAGCAGATTGCTGGGCGAAATATCCGCTAATCCGCTACCAACCCGCTTACCAGTTTGTACGTTTTAATATTCTGGAATATAGAAATGACACATTGATGGTGACTACGGCGCAGCTAATCCATCTATTGCGCTTTGCGCGGCTGTGGCCGGATCGGCTTGTTCCTTGAGTACGTCTATTATACTTTTATTCAACAATGGGCCTACGCTTGATAGCACATCAGCAGATGGGGGCAATTGCGCCGAAGAACAAACTATATCGAGCACACTGGCAAGTTGTGAATCATCCCAAATTGATAATGCCTCAGGGCGGGGGGGCAAGAAACCAGCAGCAGCGTTCCACGCGGATAAATAATCGGCTCTGGTCAGAAATTCGGCCAGTTCTGCGCTCAAGGCTTGACGATCAGGGTCAGTGCTGGCCAGGGCCCAGGCCCAACCTGTGGCAGTGGTGTAGAGGATATTATCGGGTGTAGGAATAGTCGCAACAACGGAATCACCCGGAATGGTTTGCAAATATCGTGAAGCCCAAGTGATGACCATGTTGGCCTGTTTCTCATCATAGGAAACCCAGGCCTGCTCATCAGTTTCATATTGTGCCAGCCAATACGGAAAAACACCATTCTTGCTCCCTTGTTGGTAAAAAGTGAGCGTGTCAGTCAGATGAACCATATCGAGAAACGGGTTACCGTCTTCGTCCAAAACTGCTCCGCCGGAGGCGCGATAGAAAGTTAGGGTCAGCAAGCTGTCCAGATCGGAGGCAGGGAAGGCTATCTGTTCGGTGCTCTCCAGCACGGAAACCCAATCTGCGGGCGATTCTTCAATGAGGTCAGGCCGGTAGACCATGATCAAGGCATCTCCGGCGAAAGGAATACCAAAGACGCTGTTCTGTACGTGCGAAAGTTGACGGGCAAAATTGTACCAGTCGGGATCATCCATGGCATCGGTCAGCCCATCAAAAGGGCGCAGAACCCCTAGGGCGGCTGCATTTTGCAGCGCATCGTGTGGTAGTGCTACAAGATCGGGCAAGGCCAGGGGAGCGGCTGCACTGGCTGTTGTCAATGTGTCAACGATACCACCGGGGCCTTCCACGTCTTTTATACGCGTTTCTAGGCGGATGTTGGGTCGACGGGAGGCAAATTCTTCTAATTGAGAGTTAAACAATTTCCCGGCCGGAGAGCCATCACCAGGATCGAATTGCGGTGGAATCCATATCTCGAGGGTGATAATTTTATTGGCAGGTTGAGCTGTTTCTTCAGTGATGGGGAGTGGAGTGAATGTTGGGGTAGCCGTATCCTCTGGAAGCGGGGGTTCCCCCTCCCCGATGGGAAGCGTGCATCCTGCCAGGAAAGCGGTTATCAGCACAATGCAGAAGATATAAAGTGAACGAATCCGAGACATAAGTTCCTTATTTGGTGAAAAATTTGGTAGTGGTTAGAATTGATTAATAATTTGTGTGACACAGGTGACAGTCACTTTATCCAATCGTGTTGTACGTATTCCCGGTGCCGCTGAAGTGACGAATCTCAGCGTTTTCTCTTCTCGCGAAAGTGACTGTCGCCTTCAGCTATCAAAATAACGTGATGGGGCCGCTCAGTAAAGAAATCAGCAAGCGCACGGCGTTTTTTACGTCGTTGTAGTCCACCATTTCGGATGGGCTGTGAACGTAGCGGCAGGGGATGGAGAGGCACCCAGCGGGGACACCGGCGCGGTTAAGCTGCATGGCGCGGGCATCGGTGGTGCCGCGTTCGAGTACTTCGAGCTGATGGGGGATTTCTGCTTCTTCGGCTGTGCTCACCATCCAATCGACAATGCGCGGGTCGGCCAGCATGCCCGAATCCTTGACTTTGATTGCAGGCCCTTTTCCGAGACCGACATCCATGGTGCGGCTTTTAGGGGTGTCGCCGGTGCCGGTGACGTCAACGGACAGTCCCAGGTCTGGGTCTACGCTAAAGGCCGCTGTAGTTGCGCCGCGCAATCCAACTTCTTCCTGCGTGCTGAAGACGAAGTGTATTTCGTGCGCAGTAGCCTCAAGTTGGCGCAAGGCTTCAATTATGACCGCGACACCAATTCGGTCGTCCATGGCTTTGGAGATCAGGCGATTACCCAGGTCGGTGAAAGGGCGCTCGAATGCAGCCACATCACCAACTTCGATGGGGCATTCATTGCGATTAGCAGCGCCAACGTCGATGAACATTTTATCCAGCGACGGTAATTCATGTCGTTTGGTGATTTTCTCAGTGTTGATCACGCCGATACTGCCATCAAGGAAGCGCACCCGCCCCCCAGGTGCGTAGCGGGGTGCGACTCCGCCCACACTAGTAAAACGGACGAATCCATTTTTGTCGATGTGAGTGGCGATGATGCCGATTTCGTCCATGTGTGCAGCGAGCATAATGCACTTGCCGTTTTTTCCCTTCTCGCCTTTGCGCGCGATCAGGTTGCCGAGTTTATCGACGCGCACCTCATCGGCAAGGGGTTCTATCTCGGTGTGGATTAATTCACGGATTTGGTTTTCGTAGCCCGATGGGCCGGGGGTTTGGGTTAATCTTTCAATGAGTGCTTTCATGTGTACTCCTGGGTTCAATTCTATTCGTTTGCCAACATATCAGCGCTCGAACGAGAAAGAGCTGCATATAGTAAAGCCAATGAATTTTCCCAGTCTTCAATTCTAGCAATCGACGCGGCGGTGTGGATGTATCGGGCCGGAACCGAAACGGAAACGCTGGGAATGCCGGCTCGTTGGCGATGGATTGAGCCAGCGTCAGTGCCGCCCCCACCAGGTTGTCGAATTTGATAGGGGATGGCCTCACTTTTAGCTGTCTCTTTCAAATGCTGGATCAAGCGTGGGTCAGAAAGTGTGGCTCGGTCGGCGATATAAATGGCCGGGCCTTTTCCAAGTTTGGTGTTGTAGCGAACATTTTCTTCCTCGTCCCAAGTGGGCAAATCATAAGCCGGGGTGCTGTCGAGTACGAAAGCGACGTCAGGGTCAAGGGCATAGGCCGCCACGCGCGCCCCACGCAGGCCGACTTCCTCTTGGACAGTGAAAGCAGCCAGCAAATCAATATTGAGGGGCGCGTTCTTGAGCAATTCGATTAGCGTAGCCACGCCAATACGATCATCGATAGCCTTAGCGCGAATACTGCCGCCGCTGCGTAAAAATTTTGTGGCAAAGGCAGCCCGGTCGCCAACTTTTACTTTACTTTTGTTGTCAGAGCCAACGTCGATGCGCAACAAATCCAGTGAGATAACTTTATTCCGCTCTTTGGCTTTGGTCAAGTGGATTGGCTTTGCTCCAATCACTCCGGGAATATGCTCATCCCCGACCCAAACTGGCTTCCCCGCCAATTGACGTTCATCCAGGCCTCCGACTGTGTCAAAGCGGAACAAGCCTTCATCATCATCGTAAGTGAGCATAAAGCCGACCTCATCTATATGAGCGGCCATCATCACACGCGGGCGGTTTTCTCCGCTGCCGTGCTTTATGGCCAAGACATTGCCCAGAGCGTCCACCGTGATTTCGTCTGCATAGGCCTTGATTTGGTCTAAGACAATTTTTCGCACTGCGCCCTCGTCACCGGAGACAGCGCAAGCCTCCGTCAGGCGTTCCAAAAGATCGATTTGTGCAGATTGAATTTGAGGGTGATTTGTGTTTTTAGGCATAATTAATCAGTTTGACAAAAGGTAATTATTCACCCCTTTCCAGCTCCCTCCGTGGCGAGGGGAAAGTTTCCCAGCTTCCTCCCGTGGCAGGGGAGAGAGTTTCTCAGCTTCCCCCCGTGGCGGGGGGATTGAGGGGGGTGGGAGTGGAGGAGTAAACGTTTACAACGAGAGCGTATTAATAAAATCTGGTTCCAACTCGGCCACAAACTCTGCCAGCAGCCGCCCGGCGCGTTTGACATCTTTCATCGAAATCACTTCTACCGGGGTGTGCATATAACGCAATGGAATGCTGACTACCATAGTGGGGATGCCCTCACGAGCAACTTGCAGTGCGTAAGCATCGGTGCCGGAATGACGGGGCAGAGGCTCTAATTCATAGGGAATCTCAAACCCATCGGCCACTTTTTTGAAGGCCTCGTGCAGCCCAGGGTGGATGTTCGGGCCCCACCCGAGCAGGATACCTTTTCCCATCGGGAAGCCATCATGTTTGGATGTGCCCGGCCCGCGTGCAAAAGTCACGTCAATGGCAACGGCCAACTCCGGGTGAAGTTGATAAGCCGATGTCAAAGCTCCGGCCATTGTCTCCTCTTCCTGAACAGTAGCAACAGCCCAAACATCCCAGGCGTGGGTGCGATTTTGCAGCAAGTCCAAACAATGAGTCAAAGCAACTACCGAGGCGCGGTCGTCCAAAGTGTGGCCGGCTAGAATATTTTTACCCATTTCGATAGGAGCTTGAGCGAATGACACCAGGTCACCGACACGCACTTTCTGGGCTACATCATCGCGAAGCAAGCCGGTATCTACCAGCAAATGCTCCAATGGCACCGGCCCGCTCCTCGCCTCGGGGGGGAGTAGACGCGCCGGGGGTTGGGCAATCACAGCGGGGATATCTTCCCGCCCGTGGACGGTCACCAATTGCCCCGGCAGGACCCGGTGATCCAGCCCGCCCACCGCGGTGACGTGCAAAAATCCGTCCACGATTTTCGAGACCATCAAACCGATGGCGTCCATGTGGGTTGCGAGCAAAATGCTGGGGCGTGGTTGGGGCTGATTTCCACACCGCAAAGCGTGTAAACTGCCAAGTCGACTGGTGCTGAGTTCGTCTGCCAATGGCTGCCAGGCTTCTGCAATAATGTCCCGAACGGGCTGCTCGTGACCGGAAAGGCCTGGAGCGGAGATCAGTTTTTGGAGAAAGGCTGAAATATTTTTCATGATATTAATTTAAGTTGCTCAAAATCATGCTTTTGAATGCCCAAATCAATTTTTGTAAGCATGCTCATTTCGCTCAAGCCAGTCTTCGCGAAGCATACTCTTGCTGTGCACGCCTTCGGCGGGAGTGCATGACCGTGCGTGGGTGATTCGGTCAGGAGACCGGTCACAGCAACTTGTAGTTTTTGGAGAAAGGCTGAAATATTTTTCATGATATTAATCGTTAGTGGGTGTAAGCGTTGTAGTTGGTGAGCCTGCCTCAGTTGCTTCCAGCGATGGGGTGAGGGTGTCGGTGGGCGGGGGTGGCAGCGTGATTGTGAGAGTCTCTATGATTGTGGCGGTCGGAGTGGCGGTGACGCTTGGTGTCAGCGTCTGTGTCAAAGTGATCGTTGCTGTTTGGGTGAATGTTTCCGTCGGGGTGAAGCTGGGGGTTGGTGTGATTGTGGGGGTGACGGAGGCTGTCTCGGTTGGGGCCGCGGTTGAAGTCGGCAAAGTTGGGTAAGGAGTCAGGGTGGGGTATGGAGATGGCACGTAGGCACCGGGTGTTTCGGTAGCCGTTAGCTCAGGCGTAAGTGTGACGGTGGGCGTGGGGCGATTATTATAACGCGCCACTACAGTCCCCGCACAGTAACAGGGCAAGGTTGCCAGGGTAATTGCAATCAGGATGAGACGTAATCGAGCACGAGGCGAAGGAGATGCGATCATAGTTTGTTTGTGTAGATGATAACACTAGCGGAGGGCATAGGCAAGCAGCCCTAGGGCGATGAAGGCCAATGCAAGCATCCAGAGCGGGATTGTGCGCCCCCAGATTTGCAGAGACGATGTTTTTGCTTTTTTCATGGTTTGGGTAGATCAAGATAGAAAACGCAGATATGTCTGTGTAGCGTTGTCGACGTCAGCGTATTCGCCGCGGTATTGCGGGGGCAGCAAATGTGCCATCTGGTACATGATCTCAGTGATCATTTTCGCGCGCGTCTTTCGGTTGGCTCGAGTACCGCCATCGTCCAATTTAAAGGGCTGCCCCACAACAATATAAAAATCGGTGCGGCGTAGGCGGCGCAAATTTTGACGATAGCTTTCTCCGCCATAGCTGAGTACGGGGAGTAAGGGCGCACCACTCAACAGGGCTAATACAACTACTCCGGCATGGGCTTTTTGTAAACGCCCGTTGCCGCTGCGCGTGCCCTCGGGGGCAACTGCGAGTATCTGACCATCTTGGAGGGCTGCCACCCCGCGGCGGATTGCGCTCATGTCAGCGTCCTCACGCCGAATGGGAATAATGCCCCATACATTGAACAAAGGCCCAAAGATGGGGTGATCCCATGACTCGATTTTGGAAAAGCCGGTCAACGGACAAGGTTGTAAATGCGTGTATATGATGGGAGCTTCGAGAAAATTGATGTGATTAGTGATAATGATCAATGGCCCGCGCCGGGGCACGTTCTCCAATTGGACCGCATCTACCCGGCAAATCAAAGACATACATCCTTTGACAAGCACATTGACCACTTTTTCGGTGCGAGACAAGCTATAGGTTGTCATTTGGTCGGCTGTGTGATTAATTCCAACTTATGCGGCAGCAGCTCGATGGTCAGCTTTTTCCCCTCGGTGGAGATTGTTTCGCCGTCGGCATGGGCAGGCAAAACGTGCTTGGCCGCGATGACTATTTTTCTATAACCGTTACTGCGGTCATTTTGTCATTCTGTTCGATAGCATTGACCACGTCCATTCCACTGGTCACTTTACCAAAAACAGTATGTTTCCCATTCAAATGGGGCTGCGGGGCATGGGTGATAAAGAACTGGCTGCCATTTGTGTTTGGGCCAGCGTTGGCCATCGAAAGCGAACCAGTTTCATGTTCGAGTGGGTTTCCCACAAGCTCATCTTCGAATTTGTACCCGGGGCCGCCGCGTCCTGTCCCGGTGGGGTCGCCGCCCTGAATCATAAAATTGTTGATCACACGGTGAAATTTTAGTCCATCATAATAACCCTCCCGGCTCAAAAAGACGAAATTGTTGACTGTCTTAGGAGCGTGTTCAGGGTAAAGGTCAATCTCGATTATGCCCCGATTTGTTTTCATTGAAACACTATATTTCTTCTCTGGGTCGATCTTCATTTCTGGTGCTTGGTTCCATTTTTGCATATTTTGTTCCTTTCGTAGTATCTTCAAAAAATAGATGGGGGGAGCGTTTCAAGCTGGACAGCGGATACAGAGCGGATTGCTTTGCATGCCGCTGGCAACACCGTGTGGCAAAGCAAGGCACGCAACACGGATGTGCGCATGCTATGCACGCAACACGTATGTGCGCAAAGCGAAGCGATCCGATACACATCCGCTGACCGATTGGTGCGTTTCAAAATCATTCCATAAATGATGGAGATTTAGGCGTGATTATAACATCAACGAGAGCCATTGAATAAATTCAAAACAGGTTTTCAGAAAAACTACTTGCGGATTCATTTTACTATTGCGCGACATGCTTTGATCCGAAACAAACCGCTGCAACCTGTCAGGTCTGAATATGCGGTTTCCTACTTCAGTATTTCATATTGATGCTTTTTGTGTACCCTGTATACTTTGTTTACGTTGTATACATTGTGGGTACCCCCACCACTGAACGTTTACCCTAAGGTCGGTTTCGCTGAGCCTTCACTATTTTGAGTTAGCCATATAATGCAGCACAGCCCGAGTCAACAGAGTGTCATCAGCGGCGCGGTGGCTGTTGGGGAGGTTTAATCCGCACTGCTGGCCGGCTTTGTCCAGACCTTGCCAACGGTATGATCCGCGTTTCGAATTCCATTGACCATAAAACTTAGCATACAATCTCATCACACATAAGAAGTTTGCCGCAGGTTCTCTCCACTGCATCCAACTGCGTTTGTGAGACTGCCGCAGCATGCGCAAATCGAAATCAAGGTTGTAGATTCCAACATAACGTCCTTTTAACGCGGCTTCCACTTGCGGCCAAACGGCTTCCCAATATAGAGCATCAGCTAACATGTCTTTCGTGATCTTGTGAACACGCTGGGCGCCTGGCTCTATCCGCCCTCGCGGCTTAACCAATGTGTCCACTAACACACTACCATCGTAATCGACAATACCCACTTCAACAATCTCAGCGTTCGACCCAACGCCAGTTGTTTCTGTATCCAAATAGACTGGCCTCTTGGCAAGATATTGTTTGGCTTGCCGGATCGCCTCGGCACGTGCGCTTAAGTTCATGAGTGATTCTCCTAGATTAATTTCGGGTTGTGGATAGATAATAAGTGACGATCAAAGGTGACAGTCACTTGCAAAAATTTTTTGTGCGGAAAACACGCTGTTTAAGCAATATGATGCAAGATGTAGGGCTAATTTATAAGTGACTGTCACCTTGTTTATAAATCTTCATCATTTTACTTTTTACCACCACTCAATTTTGATTCTACACTTGTAATTTTATCATCCATACTCTGCTTCCTATCGACGCGGGTGCCCAAGCGCATATTTGTCGAAACGCGCGGCGCACCCATCTCATGCAGAACTTTGTGACAGTCTTCGAGCGCTGTGAAAATAACCTCCCACTCACCCTGGACGTTGGTGCCATTAGCGTGAAGCTGAGGGTCCAGCCCAGCCTCAGTCAAAACGCGCTCACAAGCAGCAACATACTTCGACAAAGAAACCCCTACTCCGATAGGAATAATGGCAATATCAGCAATAGCTTTCATTTTCATACCACCTTTTGGGATAAATTCTCTAGTCAAATCTCTCGTTGCATCAACTTATTTGTCAATTCAAACAGTGCCTCCCCCGCATCTCCTCGAGGGCCGGCATCTTCGAGTGCTTGCAAAGCCTGCTGCGTCATCCGTCTGGCCTCGTTGTGTGTATAAGTGCGCGCCCCTTCAGCCTCAAGCTGGGCGGAAATTTTAGAGACCTCACCGGGCGGAATAGGGCCTTTGGCCCAGCGGGTTGCAAAATCCCCGTCTTGTTCCAGCCCATACAACACAGGCAGCGATTTTTTCCCCTCCAACAGGTCGCTGGCCACAGATTTTCCCGTTTGGGCTGCATTTCCCCAAATACCAAGATAATCGTCCAAGGCCTGGAAAGCCAGCCCCAAATTGAACCCGAATCTTCGGTAGGTAGCGCGGGTTTCATAATTGGATTCAGCAATCAAAGCGCCAAGTTCCGTGCAAGTAGTCAACAACGCGGCGGTTTTGCCGCGCACCATTGGCCAATAGTCCGCCACGCTGAGGTTGGATCGATTCTCATAAGAAATATCCAAATATTGCCCCTGGGTCAAGTGTAGGCAAGTTTGCTGCAATATCACCGCTGCTTCTAAAATGATTCTGGGTGAGAGAGTCTCATCCAGACGCAGCAAGGCCAAGTGAGCCAGACTGAACATGGCATCCCCGGTGTTGATAGCCTGGGCCAGACCCCATTTTTTCCACACGGTTGGGCGTCCACGTCGGAGCGAACTGTTGTCTTCGATATCGTCATGAATCAGCGAAAAATTATGCACCAGTTCGACAGCGGCCGCGGCGGGCAAGGCCTGCTGCCACTTACCGCCCGCAGCAACGGTAGTCAGCAGCACCAACATCGGGCGGACGCGCTTGCCGCGAGCTTTTGCCCCCGCTCCCTGCCCCTCCCAGCCCATGTGATAAGTCATCATTTCGCTCAGCCCAGCAAAATGAGTACCGCTTGCGCTATCCACAACCTGACGCAATTCATTTTCGATGGCGGGGAGATAAAGTTTAGTTAATTTTTGGAGAGACATTTTTATATCTACTTGATTTAGTTTTCAACCTTTACCAAACTTATTTTGCTGAGTTCTTCCAAATTGCTTGCACCTGCGGCAAACATAGTCACCTGAAGCTCGCACTTTATCTCATTGATAGTTTGAATAGTCTTGTCCAGAGAATGAGATGCGGGCTTGAGAAATGGCCCAGCCATGCCACCAATGATAGCTCCCAGCGCAATGCACTTGGCTACATCCAGCCCGGTGCGCAGACCGCCCGAGGCAAAGATAGGCATATTGGGCGCGGCGCGGCGCACGTGGGCGATAGATTCCGCTGTGGGGATGCCCCAATTCAAAAAAGCTGCTGCCAACTTGGCCTGACTCTCATTTCGAGCGCGGTGCATCTCGACCTGAGTCCACGATGTGCCCCCGGCCCCGGCCACATCAATTGCGGCGACTCCAGCACTCGCCAATTGGCGGGCAGCCCGTTCCGAAATTCCCCATCCGACCTCTTTAGCAATCACCGGCACTCCCTGCGCGTGCAGTGCCTCGCACACAGCCTCCATTTTGCTCAATAGACCTGCAAAGCGAGTTTCTCCCTCAGGCTGGACAGCCTCTTGTAAGGGATTCAAATGTAAAATCAAAGCATCAGCTTTGGCCATATCAACTATTTTTTGGCAATGCTCCACACCGTAGCCATAATTCAACTGAACAGCCCCCAGGTTGGCAAATAAAAGTATGTCTGGGGCTATGTCGCGTACTTTGAAAGTGGGGGACAGCTCCGAGTCTTCGAGCGCAGCCCTTTGAGAGCCTAAGCCCATGGCGATACCAGTTTCCTGTGCAGCCAGGGCCAATGTGCGATTGATTGCATCGGCATCATTGCTGCCGCCAGTCATAGACGAAATCAGCAGCGGCGCTGATAATGGGCGTCCGAAAAGTGAAAGACTCAGATCAACTTCTTCGAGATTGAGTTCAGGAATGGCTTGATGAACAAAAAAATAACGCTCCAACCCCGTACTCAGGCCGGAACGCACATCTTCGTCCAAATTGATGCGGATATGATCTGCCTTTCGTTTGCTAGTTGAGGTGACTTTTGGCATAGCTTCGTGTCCCTTTAAGGCAAAACTATCTTACCAGTCTGATTCGGGGATGTCAACATGCGTGCTAAAGTGTTGTGCGCACAAAATATGTCAGATACTGGACCGTCAACCAACCCCACCCCTATGGTCCCCTCCCCGACTTCAGGGAGGGGACGCGCGGCCCGCAATAAGCTTTCGTTCGCCGGGGAATCGCCCCCTTCATCTCCAAAATCGGGGACACTCAAAGAGTGCGCAGAACGCAAGGGGGCCGGGGGATGGTGGAGTTGTTGCAAATCTGCCGTTGGCAAGAGCTTCGATGACAACATCTGCGCGCTCACGCTAAAGTGTTGATCGCATCACTCCAGCGGCCAAATTGTACCAGCGCGAACGACACCATTGGACGGCAGATCCGATTTCACCACGGCGCTATTTCCCACCCGGGCACCCGCACCCACCCTCACCCTCAGGTTTACTGTCACTCCCATTCCGATCAGCGCGCCATCCCCCACCTTCACATCACCCGCCAAAATCGCTCCCGGCGAGATATTCACACAATCACCCAAGATGCAATCGTGCGAGACAATCGCCCCGGTGTTGACGATGCTGCCAAATCCAACTTGAACGTCACTGCCCACATAGGCATGAGGAAAAACCTGCACCCCCGGCGAGAGCATCGCACCCGGCTCGACAAACGCGCTCGGATGCACCAACGCAGGGCAGCCAAACCCAGCCTCGGCTATGCGTCCAAAAACCTTCACCCGCACGCTCACATTTCCAATTCCACCCACTGCGTTGACCGCCAATCGCAGCCCCCGTTGGTGCAATTCCGGCAGCACATCGCCTGCGCCCAACACCGGCACGCCCATAATTTTTTCGCCGGACGGCAGGCTATCATCCACGAAGCCGACCACGTGGTACACACCCAAAGCGCGTAATAAATCCAACAACGACTTGCCATGTCCGCCGCCGCCATAAATTACAATCGCGGTGGCATCGAAATCACTTTGCGGAATCACGAATTTCCCGGCGGAATCTACCAACCGCTCGGTGACCATCTTTACTGTAATCAATGGTCCCAGCGGAAATTCATCCAAAGAGAGACCTCGTTCCCGAACCAGATTCAACGCCGGATGAGTGATACGCAATCCTGCAGGCAGAGAATCAGACTCAGTTGAGGCTGGACTGCTGTTTCCCGCGGCGTGAGATTCAACTCCGAGAGGCCGCGCCTCGGGGGACTCTGCCAAGTAACACAGCAGATCGCCCGCGCGCACAGTCTCTCCCTCAGCAAAACGCATCCCGATCACATAACCTGCATCCTCGGCCACAACCTCCACCGTGGATTTAGTCGTCTCCAGCGTGCAAATCAAATCATCTTCAGCCACTAGCTGACCTTCTTCGACATGCAAAGCCGCCAGTAATGCTTCGGATTCATTAGGGTTTATAAGAGGGATGGTGATGGGAATAGGCTTCGAGATCATAAATATTTATTAAACGTTCACTCCCCACCCCCTCCAGCTCCCCCGCCACGGGGGAGAGTTTCTCTACTTCCCCCCGTGGCGGGGGGATTGAGGGGGGTGAATAATTACAATATCTAAGAGTGGGAATAGTTTTAACTGTCACTTAATCATGTCACGGCTGGTGTTTATTTGGTAAGTGATGGTTTGGTTACACAGGTGACAGTCACTTAGCGACTATGCTTAATTCAGACATTATTATGGTTTGCAAACATATTTCTCCAGCAAAAGCTCTGCAGTAAGTGACTGTCACCTTTCGCTATCATTTACTTCTTTACCATTATCATAATGATACCATGCTACTAACTAACGGGCAGCAATTGTTATTGTAAATCTCAATTCGAGTAACCTTCGAGCGAAGCTTCACCTTGCTTTGCCTCACAGTGCGCACCCATTTGGTGTACCTTGCTTTGCATGCCTTGCTTTGCATGCCTACGGCAACGGCAACGGCAACGGCGTCTCTGTGTCTCTGCGTCTCCCCGTCTCTGCGTTAAAGTTCATTGTCCCCTCGAATAAATTCGAGGCTGGTGTGCGAAACCGACCTACGTCGGTTGCGGGTTCGTATTGGTTAACGAGAGTTTCACCGCTACGCGAAAAAGGGCACTCTCGTGCCCTTTTTTGAACAACTTCTCCCTCTCCGTCTTTTCAGTTCAGCCCCAACAAACGGTCGATTTTTGGGCGGTCGAAACCAACCACAATTTTATGACCAATATCAATAACGGGCACACCTTGTTGTTTGCTGCGCTTGACCATGTCGCGGGCGGCAGCTTTATCACGGGATATATCTACATTCTTGAAACGGATGCCCTGCTGCCGTAAATACTTCTTTGCCGTTCTGCAATGCGAACAAGAAGGGGCAGTAAATAAGATTACACGAGGTTGTCTCTTTTTCTTTTTTGCCATATTTTTCTCCTTTTTTTGTATCATCTCAAAATGTAGGGGGAAGTTAGCTATGACCGGCCCTTGCTTCGCGAAGACCGGCTCGAGCTACCCTAAAATATTAAGATGATACATATTTTTCTGGAACGGCCTACGCCGCCAGTGTCAATTTTTATTCAGGGGATGGTTCAAAAAGTTTGTTTTTATGTCTAAATCACCTTTATAAATTGTGCAACCGTGTATCAAAGCATACCAGCGTTTTCTATAACAAT
>JAYELX010000302.1:0-2817 GCA_034717875.1 Chloroflexota bacterium
GACCACCAAACCACCCGGCTACCCGATTACAAGACTACTCGACTACCCGACTAACCGACTATCGGACTACCAGACTATCAGATTACCCTCCCATGCCCCAAGCCTACTACCAAAAATGGCGTCCCCACAACTGGAATCAAGTTGTCGGTCAAGAACACGTCATCACCACCTTGCATAACGCAATAGCCGCCGACCGTGTTGCTCACGCTCACCTCTTTGCAGGGCCGCGCGGCACAGGAAAAACCACCACCGCCCGCTTGTTGGCCAAAGCCGTCAATTGCCTTGCCGATGATCTAGCTGCGCGCCCATGCAACCAATGCCAGCATTGCCAAGCCATCAACCAGGGACGATTTCTAGATATGATAGAAATCGACGCCGCATCTAATACCAGCGTGGACGATGTGCGCGACCTGCGCGACAAAATCAACTTCTCTCCAAACCGCGGCCGCTACAAAGTCTACATTATCGACGAAGTACACATGCTCTCGACAGCTGCTTTCAACGCCTTACTCAAAACTCTGGAAGAACCTCCAGACCACGCCCTTTTCGTATTAGCCACCACTGAAGTCCACAAAATCCCGGCCACCGTACTCTCGCGCTGTCAGCGGCATGAATTTCGCAACATCCCTGTCGCCGATATCATTACCCAACTAGAAAAAATCTCGGACAGCGAAAACCTGCAAATCGAACCAGACGCACTAAAACTGATAGCCCGCCAAGCCACAGGCAGCTTACGGGACGCAATCTCCCTGCTCGACCAATTGGCCTCCACAGCCCAGGAAATCACACTAAAAACAACCCAAGCCGTACTGGGCACAGCCACCAACCAGTCGGTACTAAAAATCATTGATGCACTCCTGGCAGGCGATTCCGCATCTGGACTCAACCTCCTTCATCAGACATTGGATACCGGCAGCGACCCGCGCCAGTTTGCCCGTCAAATTGTCGATTACCTGCGCAACATACTACTCGTTCGCATGGGTAACGCCGACCAAGTGGACGTCCCCTCAGAAACACACATCCAGATGGCGCAGCACGCCCAATCATTCGAAACATCACAACTATTGGCACTAATTCAAGCCTTCAACCATGCGGCAAGCGACGCGCGCAACGCCTGGCAACCAGCTTTGCCTTTAGAGATAGCATTTATTGAATCATTAAACCTGCCTCCGCGGGAAAAAGAACCCCCAACCAAAACACCCGCCCCCCAAGTTAGAGATCCGAATCCCCCTTCAAGAGGGCGCGTGACTCCGGATGTTCAACCTGCTCCCCAGCAGGAATCCGCCAAACCCGAACCCGAAACCGATTCGCTTCCCCAAAACATTCTAACAAATTGGAACCAAATCCTAAAATTTGTGGGAGAGCAGGAACCTCAAGCACAAGCTTTGCGGGTACAAGCCTTGCTCAAATCGTCTAAACCAATGGGCATGAAAGATAACGCCCTTGTGCTGGGATTCAGTGGCGGAGTAATCAAATCCAAAATGGAGTCCGGAGAAAACATCGAGCTATTCCAGCGCGCTATAGAGAAAGTGCTTGGAAAGTCGATACCAGTGCTTTGCATGCTTGCAAAGGGCGGCAAACTGCCCCCGGACATTGATCAAGATGGAATGGTAGCCACAGCCCTGCGAGACCTCGGCGGCGAAATCGTCGACATTCAATGATAAAAGCGAAAGATCACCAACCTTCGCATTACATCCGATACCTGATACCCAACAACTGGAGGAAAAAATGGCAAGACGCTCAAGACAACCGAACCCCCCGATGGGGAGGGGCAATATGATGAAGCAAATCCAGCAAATGCAAAAGCAATTGGAGACTGCACAGGAAGCCCTAGCAGAAGAGACTGTCACGGCCACCGCCGGTGGTGGTGTAGTCGAAGTCGTTGCCACCGGAGACCAGCAAATACAATCGATAAAAATAGACCCTGTCATTTTAGAAGATGCCGATGTTGAAATGCTGCAAGACCTGATTTTGACAGCAATCCAAAGTGCGCTGGATAAATCCAACCAATTAACCGCAGAACGCCTCGGCCCGCTAACGGGCGGTTTACCCTTCTAACCCACACACCCCTTCGCCGACTCGTTGACTCGCCGACTCCCTGACTCTTATGCCTCTTCCCGCCCCAATCCAAAACCTAATTGATGCCTTCTCGCGTTTACCCGGCGTTGGCCCAAAAACTGCTTCGCGGTTGACATTCTACTTGTTGCAGGCGCCAGATCATTTCTCATTAGATTTAGCCGAAGCCTTGGATGTCCTCAAGTCGGGCACAACTTTTTGCCAGACCTGTTTCAACATAACCGAGGCCGGACGCACGGAGTGCAAAGTATGCGCCGATGAAAACAGAAGCAGTGCAACCTTGTGTGTCGTTGAAGACGCATTGGATGTGTTGGCTCTAGAACGGACGGGTGGTTATTATGGCAAGTATCACGTTTTGCACGGTGTACTTTCGCCCATCGAAGGCATTGGCCCCGACGACATAAAAATCCGCGAGTTGTTGGTGCGCTTAGAAAATCAGGATGTGCGCGAAATTATCCTGGCAACAAATCCCAGCTTGGAGGGAGATGCTACCGCCATGTATTTGCAGCAACAATTAGATCCGTTCGATGTACACATCACCCGTCTAGCGCGCGGCCTGCCCATGGGGGGCGACCTAGAATACGCTGACCAGAACACTTTGCTGCGTGCATTGGCTGGACGACAAGAGATGAACAAATGATTGCCGCGGCGGTTTTTTAGGAAGATGTGTCCCCAATCGATTGAAATCGATACTGGCTCGCGAAACCAATCCACGCAGGTGGATTTTGCACACGATGTGCA
>JAYELX010000303.1:0-2816 GCA_034717875.1 Chloroflexota bacterium
CTCCCGCCGGGAGAGGGAGGGGGGTTGGGGGGGTGGGTGAGGGCAAAATGTCTGTCCGCCCCCGTCTCGCCACTCCCAAAGACCAACAAGCTCTTTGGGACAATCTCGACGTGATCGATTGCTTCGCCAGTGACCACGCTCCGCACACGCAGGAAGAAAAAGACAGCGCTGAGCCACCCTCAGGATTCCCCGGTCTGGAAACAATTTTGCCCCTGCTGCTGACCGCCGCCCACGAGGGACGCTTGACCATCGCCGATATTATTGCCCGAATGTACACCAACCCCCGCCTCATCTTCGACATTCCCGAACAACCCGAAACCTGGGTTGAGGTGGACTTGCAAGCTGAGTACACGATTCGGGCAGCCCAAACCCACACCAAATGCGGTTGGACCCCCTTCGAAGGGCGCAAAGTTCACGGTCGGGTCAAACAAGTCGTCCTGCGCGGTCAGAAAGTTTTTGAAGACGGCCAAGTCCTCGCCCCTCCCAGCTACGGCAAAAACATCCGCGCCAAACAACCTTGAATCGTGCGGCGTAACTCACCACTCGTAACTCACCACTCACGACTCATGGCTCACGACTCACCACTCACATCTTAAAAAGGAGACCCCCATGAATCACCTAAACAACACATCCAACAGCCCGCACCTGCCCTTCGGCGACCAACGCACCACCCCGTGGTACGGAAAATCCATTCTCTCGGTCAAGCAATTTAGCCACGATGATCTCGCCTACATTTTCGAAGTTGCCCACGAAATGCGTGAGATGGTGGAGCGCGTGGGAGCATTTGACTTGCTCAAAGGTAAAATTCTTGCCAATCTATTCTACGAGCCATCCACGCGCACAGCTTCATCGTTCACCGCGGCCATGGAACGGTTGGGTGGCAGCGTCATCCCCATCAATGAGGTCAAATACTCGTCGGTGGCCAAAGGCGAATCCTTGCCCGACACAGTCCGCTCGCTGGAATGTTATGCCGATGTCGTCGTTTTACGTCATCCCGAAGTGGGAGCATCTGCGCTGGCGGCTAAATACGCTCGCAAACCAATCATCAATGGCGGCGATGGCGTTGGCGAGCACCCTACCCAGGCTTTGCTTGACCTGTTTACCATTATCGAAGAATTAGGCTCGGCCGATGGGCTGACGGTGACTTTATTGGGTGACCTCAAGAATGGGCGCACGGTACACTCGCTATCTCGTTTGCTGTCACTTTACAAAGTGCGCCTGAACTATGTTTCCCCCGAAATCTTGCGCATGCCCCCTGAAATCGTCGCCGAGTTGGACGAAAAGGGCGTCTCCCAAAACGAGTACGTATCTCTCGAAGAACCGCTGCCCGAAACCGATGTTCTCTATATCACCCGCGTGCAAAAAGAGCGTTTCGACAATCTCGAAGTATACGAGCGGGTCAAGAGTGCCTACGTCATTACCCCCGAAACCCTGAAGCGTGCCAAAGAAAACATGATCGTCATGCACCCGCTTCCCCGTGTCGGCGAAATCAGCATGGAACTGGACGCCGACCCCCGCGCCGCCTACTTCCGCCAGATGGAATACGGTATGTACGTGCGCATGGCATTGTTGGCGATGGTGCTTGGAAAGGCGTAAACATAATTGAACGCGGATGACGCGGATAATGCGGATTTTCGCGGATAAAAACAAAGAGAGAATTTTATGCTACATGAAGAGCTTACGTCGGAGATAATCAATACGTTTTACACGGTTTATAATGACTTGGGATATGGCTTTTTGGAGAAAGTTTATGAGACTGCTTTGTTACACGAGTTAAGAAAACGCGGCATCCAGGCGCAGCGACAAATACCAATAAAAGTGTATTACGATGGCGTCATCGTTGGTGAATACTTCGCCGACATTCTTGTTGATGGTAAAGTTATTTTAGAGCTTAAAGCTGCAAAGGTTATTTCTAAGGGACACAAAGCTCAACTCATAAATTACCTTAAAGCAACTGGAATCGAGGTAGGTTTAATTATGAACTTTGGCCCCAAACCAACCTTCGAGCGCAGAGTCTTCACAAAGAAAAAATTCAAGAATCCGCGTAAATCCGCCCGATCCGCGTAATTTGCGTTCAATTAAAAATTTCTATGAAAACATTTTTCTCTCAACTTGAATCCCGTATTCGTGAGATTGATTCACTTTTGTGTGTCGGCCTTGACCCCCATCGGAGTGACCTGGCCGAGTTGCCGAAGGCACGCAAAGCGAGCGGGGCTGCCGCTTTGGAATTTTGCCTCGGCCTGATAGAAGCAACCGCTGATGTGGCCGCGGCATACAAACCGAACTCCGCCTTTTTCGAATCGCTTGGCCCGGAGGGATTAGCCGCTTTGCAGCAAGTCATCGCCGCCATCCCCGACGAAATACCCGTGATCCTCGACGCCAAGCGCGGCGATATAGCCTCCACGGCGCGGGCCTACGCCCAAGCCGCCTTTCAAACCCTGGGCGCCGATGCCATCACCATCAACCCATATCTGGGCCGCGATGCCGTCGAGCCTTTCACCGCCGATCCCGAAAAGGGCGTTTTTCTGTTATGCAAGACCTCCAATCCGGGGGCAGCTGATTTACAAGATTTGCTCCTCACCCCTACCCTCACCCCTAACCCCTCTCCCACAGGGAGAGGGGAATCTGACTCCCCTCTCCCCCCGGGAGAGGGGCTGGGGGTGAGGGAAATAGTGAGGGAAAGAGTGAGGGAGAGAGTGAGGCCAGAACCCCTCTACATCCACCTCGCTCGCCTCGCCCAAACCTGGAACGTCAGCGACAACCTCGGTCTCGTCGTTGGCGCAACCCAGCCCGAATCTTTGGCCCGCGTCCGCTCG
>JAYELX010000304.1:0-2800 GCA_034717875.1 Chloroflexota bacterium
GGTCAGCAACGCAGCCCAACATCAGATCACAGGAAAGCGTATCTTGATCGTGGACGACAACCCCACCAATCGCCTGATCCTCGTCCGGCAAACCGAATCCTGGCGGAACATTACGTATTCGCTGGTTTCTGATTGGGCTTATGCTCACCGTTGGGGGTGTATCCCGCGAAAACGTCACCACCTCGGCAGCCAAAATGGGCAAATTAATCGAGGATCTCTTGGCTTTCTCCCGGGCTGGGCGAACGGCCATGAATCTCCGTCCCGTTGACTCCGCGCAAATCGTCACCGAGGTGCGCCAGGAGATGGAACCAGATTTGGAAGGCCGGGCCATCGCCTGGGAGATCGCCCCCCTCCCGGCCGTGCGTGCTGATCCGAAGCTGTTGAAGCTGGTGTGGGTCAACCTGCTCTCCAATGCCGTCAAATACACCCGTCCGCGCCCCGCAGCTCGGGTCGAAATCGGCGCTCATCCCTCTGAAAAAGATGAAAATATGATAGTATTTTATGTACGAGACAACGGCGTCGGCTTCGATATGGAATACGTCGATAAAATCTTCGGTGTCTTCCAGCGGCTGCACAGCGACGAGCAATTCGCAGGCACCGGCATCGGCCTGGCCACCGTCCGCCGCCTGGTCAACCGCCACGGCGGGTGCGTCCGGGCCGAAGGCGAGGTGGGCGTGGGCGCGACGTTCTACTTTTCGATTGCAGATTGACGAGTTCGGATTGCGGAGTCTCGATTGCGGATTGCGGATAGGCGATTACGGAACAATCCGAAATCCGAAATGGAGTAATACGATGAAAGACCAAAATAAGACCAAAGCACAACTCATTGCAGAATTAGAAGAAGCGCGAAGGTGTGTTGCCGAGTTGGAGCAGTATGAAGCCGAGCGGAAAGAGTTGGTTCTGAGACGCCAATTATGGGATGCCCTGATAGCGAACACGCCCGATTTGGTTTATTTCAAGGACAAAGACCATGGGCTGATCATGGCTAGCCAAACCTACGCGGATGCTGTTGGCGTTGATCAGGAGGACTTGATCGGAAAGACAGCCGCGGAGTTATGGCCCCACGAGGCCGGAGAGATTATGGCCGATGAGCGCCGTGTCCTGGCGGGTGAGCCTATTATCCAAGAAGAAAGAAAAGCAACCAATGCCGCGGGGGAGACGCGCTCTTATCTGCTCACCAAAATACCCATTTACTATGACGGAGAAATCATTGGCTTCTTCGCCACAGATAAAGACATCACCGAACGGGTGCGGGTAGATGAGAAGTTGAAGGCGAGCGAGAAACGGCTAACGACCACGTTCAATTCACTCCAAACGGGGGTGGTGATCATTGACGCGGAAACTCACAAGATCGTTGACGTTAACCCCTCGGCCGTAGAATTGATTGGCGTCCCCAAAGAAGAAATTACCCAGCATATCTGCCACAAGTTCATTTGCCCCGCCGAAGCGGGCAAGTGCCCCATCACTGACCTGGAACAGGTGGTAGAAAAATCGGAGCGCGTTTTGATCAACGCTGCCGGGGAAGAAATTCCAATCCTCAAAACAGCGACGACGATCGTTCTGGATGGGAAAGAACACATCATAGAAAGCATCACTAACATCACCGCACGTAAGCAAGCGGAGGAGGCTTTAAAGGATGAAGAAGAAAAATACCGCAAGATTTTCAATCAATTTCAAGACCTTTATTATCGAACTGATAAAGATGGCATCATAGAAGAGCTTAGCCCTTCTGTAAAACCCCTCAGTGGATACAGCCGCGAAGAGCTGATTGGAGAACGAGTAGATAAAATATATGCCAAGCCTCATGAACGAATGCGGTTTATGAAATCGCTGATGGAAACTGGACAGGTGCAGGGATACGAGCTGCTTCTTTTAAAAAAGAATGGTGAAGAAACAATTACTTCAGTTAATTCCCAAGTAATACTATCGAAAGAGGGAGATGTCCAAGGTATCGAAGGCACGATTCGCGATATCACGGAGTGCGTGCAAGCGGAGGAAAGGTATCGAGCACTGTTCGAAAACACCGTTAATGGAATAGCTCTTCACAATATCGTGACCGATGAAAACGGCTAACCTGTTGATTATGTTTTTCTTGAAGCAAAAGCCGATAAAATGGCTGAAGAAGCCAAAAAAGCTAATGCGGCAAAATCGGAATTCCTTGCCAATATGAGTCATGAATTAAGTCGAGATAATAAAGTACAATTTAAATATGTAAATTGCAAATATAAATGCACGCCTATTCACGTCTGATAATGTAAAATTATGAAAGGAAGGGAAACAACAATGATAATAGATATGATAAAAACCATTAAAAACAAATTTAAATCATTTTTAGCTTCTTTTTTTGCTGGCAGTATCATTTTGTCTTTAATGTCATTATGTCAAAAAATAATTGCAGGATATAAAATTATTCCTCGCGGTTTTATTGTCCCAATAATATACGGAGGAATTACTGCAAGTATTGTCTGGTATTTTTATAAAAAACAAGCAACAAAATCAGAACAAAATTTACAGGAAAGCGAGGAGCGTTTTAGATCACTTTATGAATCCATGGAAGAGGGGGTTTGTCTCCATGAAGTAATTTATGATGAAAATGAGAAAGCAGTTGATTATAAAATAATTGATATAAATCCTAGATATGAAGATATATCAGGAATAAAAAGGACTAATGCTGTTGATACTTTGGCGTCAGAAGTTTATAATTCGGATAAACCTCCCTACCTTGATAAATATTCTAAAGTAGCAGAAACTGGAGATCCAATAGATTTTGAAACATACTATCCTCCTATGGATAAATATT
>JAYELX010000305.1:0-2800 GCA_034717875.1 Chloroflexota bacterium
AATCTCTCGAATCTTCTCTCGACGGGTGACAAAGTTTACCCCAGCAGCACATATCCTGGGTGCGCCATCTACGCTTTCTAACAAAACCAGACTGCCCGGGTTAATGATCAAATACCCCGGCCCGCCAATCGCATCCAACAAATTGGTTTCACTAGGCGGTATCTGGGCTTCACCTGCCTCGATGGTTAAACGAGGGTAACCAAAAGCAAATAACAATGCACCTAAGTATTGAATTGCCAGGCTAAAACCACCCAACTTGTAAATATCTTGAATATATCTAGCCCCAATTAAGAATGCCGCTGCAAAAGCCATAAATACCAGAAAATAATAACGCAATCCCCGGCCAAAAACGATCAACGAGTTCATTAGTCCAATGGGTACCAGTTTTAGGAGCCTATAATGACTGCGCCATCCAGCAATAATATCCTGGGTCTCCAAGTCTTCGAAATGAAAGCATCCAATCCATCCCAAAATAAATATCACCAGAACGACACCAAGTAAACGAATGCGCCCTCGCAGACGATCGCCTGATAGTGGATTTTCGAAAACAGCTTGTAATCTTGCTCTCATGGGAACAGCTTCCTCTCCCTTTGGGGGAGGATTGAGGTGGGGGAGTGAACGATTACCGTTCTTGAATATAACAACAACGGATCATTGGGGAGGTCGGTCATCCCTATTTTCATCTCTGCCTTCGCCGGGCAGCAATATAGATCGCAAGTGTCGCATCATATAAATCGTATCTTTCGGCAGCAAACGACGCGTGGCAGGATCAGCAGCCACAGTCTCGAGAGCTTGAAAAACACGTAAAGCCAATGCTTCTTGTGAATACTCATACTTTGCTAATAGCTCTGACAATGTATATGCTATATCACGCTGCGCTTGCGCTCGAGCATGATTTATTATTCGCATAGCTTGCAACTCGTAATCTGACTGCACAATAATAGCTTCTTTTTCCCAAGAAGCACGCCAATTTTCAAACAGGTAATGCTTCTGAACAGCATCCATGCTTGGCTGTAAATCTGTAAACCCGACAGTGATCACTTTGATGCCCCGAGAACGTAAAACCTTGCGCGCTTTCAATTCCTGAACAGGATAAGTAATAATCTCTCTTTCATGCCATTCGTCACCGACGGACAGATTACGTCGTCCTTCTTTTCTTTCGACAAATTGATAAGCAAGAATGCCCTGGTTCTTCACACGAGCACGAACTTGATTCTTCAGCCAGCTTATTCGAAAATCATTTTTTTCATTTGGAGCGTAGAGGCTGTCGAAAGTTTCTTTCGCTAACAAGTTGCGGAAGACCTCCACCGCTGTGTGAGCGACAATTTCTTGCCAATCTGTCTGTTCCTCTTCCAAAACATCGTAAGGGCGAGAAAGAATAGCAGCAAACACACGGCGCTCATCCCGCTGGAAGGGGCGCCATCCACGCGCATGTTGTTCGGGCTGATCAACGCCAGAATCTGTGGTTGTCCCCCCACGGCGAGATTGCACAAAGCGATGGATTTCCCTTTGATCCTCAAGATCGAGGATATCCTCAAGTTTATCAACATACTGCACCGAGTAAGGGCTAATATTCGCATCTTGAGGAGGACGCAACTTAAGTTGGACTACGCGCAAGTTCTCAGGAATTTCATCCCCAACATAAGCCACATTAATTTTGTCAGGGTCTTGCCCCAATGTAGCCAGAGCAAACACATTGCACTTGACTTCGATACCATCTCTAGTGCGTGCACTCACACCGAGGCGCAGCCGAATATGCTTGCGGAGGTCAGCAACACCACGAACCACCTCACCCGGCCTGGTGAAGACAATCCCGGCCCCAATAATACTTGTGCCCAATCTCTCTCTGGGATGCTGACCAGCTATTACACGTAGAAAGCGTCTAAATCCACCAGGCACAAACGGGCGCCGCTCCAAGACAACCGAACTGCATACATCTGTTCTGACAAAGCCCCACCCCACATCGTTTAATGATTCGGAACGAGTATCCTCACCACCACTTTCGGCAAAAACCACTGGGCCATGTCGCTCTTGTAAATAAAGATACAAACGATAAAAGACGTTCCAATTGAAAAGACTAACCCGAATCGGCAATAGTATTCCAGACGTTAAGGCCAAACCCATTATCATCACGGCAACAAGCACAATTGCGCCACCAACCGCCAACACAAACACCCTCTCCACCCGTTCGCTGACGTGATTTTTCCACTGTTCACGGCTGATTTCTATCAGCGCATCTGGAATACTCCACAGGGATAACTCGTCTCTTCGATCCACCAATTCATTGAATATCCCCTTGGTCGTGCCTCCCACAGCATAAAATACATCGCCTAAAGATGCTCTCCCTGGCGTCTCGTATAATCCCACACCGTCCTCACCAACATTCTTCAATTTCAAGCCATTATCAATTCGAAGGGATTGCACACCTTCGCGGCCATCAGCAACGAATAAGTACTCCTCATAAATGGATAAAGACGTAGGATGCTTGGTTTGATCATGTTTGCCAACTTGTTTAATGTTGTCAATGTTTGAAATATCCAAAACCCTAATACCGTGGTTCGCAAAACCAAGATAAGCGTATCCCTCATTGATTATTATATTTCTAATATCATCATCAATAACAGTATAAGTACCATCAAAGGAATGAGTATCAGCGTTGGGGCTTTTTATCCAAATCAACCCTTTTTCTTCGGTGGCCAAATAAACATCGCCAGCCCACACGGCCAAGTCGTTGATTTTTGTGTCAATTCCAAAAGCTGTAATTTCTTTTGATTTTTTTGGTTTTTCCACATCGAAAGCA